>JAEDNZ010000088.1 GCA_016302215.1 Muribaculaceae bacterium | reverse complement strand
GCCTTCAGCTTCTATCCTACAAAAAATATAGGCGCATTGGGCGATGCCGGAGCCGTGACAACTGACGACACCGCTCTGGCCCACACCATACGCGCCCTGCGCAATTATGGCTCTGACGTCAGGTATCACAACATTTACCAAGGCTATAACTGCCGCCTCGACCCCATACAGGCCGCGATGCTTCGCGTCAAGCTGCCCTATGCCGTGGCTGTCGGTGACTATCGCGACAACTTAGCGCGCATCTACGATGCTCAAATCACCAATCCAGCCGTGGTAAAGCCCCTGCCGGCCGTCGCCGGCGACTGTGTGTGGCATCAGTATGTGGTGCGGGTGGCGCGGCGTGATGCTTTTAGAGCTTACCTCGCTGACCACGGCGTGGCCACCGATGTCAACTATCCCACGCCGCCACACCGCCAGCCCTGCTATGAGCGCTATGCTCATCTGCATCTGCCTGTCGCTCAGGCTATTGCCGACACCGTGGTGAGCCTGCCCATAGCGCAGTGCACATCGCCCGATGATGCCGCGCAGATAGCTCGTATTATTAACTCTTACGCTGACACGGCTCTCTGATGATTGATAAAGATACATTCGGCACCCGCACCGCCCTCTACCATACCTTTGGCTGCAAGCTCAACTTTGCTGAGACCTCTACCGTGGCTCGTCTTATGGCTGAGCACGGCGTCAGGCGCGTCAGCGGCGGCGAGGAGCCTGACTTCATCGTCATCAACAGCTGCAGCGTCACCGAGCTCGCCGACAAGAAATGCCGGCAGACCATACGCTCGCTCCACCGTCGCTATCCCGGCGCAGCCATCGTGGTCACCGGCTGCTACGCCCAGCTCAAAAGCGATGAGGTGAGCGCCCTGCCCGGCGTGGCAATCGTGGCCGGAATAGACCGCAAACTTGACATTGCCGATTTTGTTGACCGATACATTCATAGCGGCGACAATGAGTGCCACGTCACGCCGGCCAAGGACCTGCGCTCGTTTATGCCATCGTGTTCGCGAGGTGACCGCACTCGCTATTTCCTCAAGGTGCAGGACGGCTGCGACTATTGGTGCTCTTACTGCACTATTCCCAAGGCACGTGGCCGCTCGCGCTCCGCTACCATCGACGAGCTGGTGGCTCAGGCCGCCGCCGTAGCCGCCGAGGGAGGCAAGGAGATTGTAATCACCGGTGTCAACATCGGCGATTTCGGCAAGGGCCGTTCCGACACTTTCTTTGACCTTATCAAGGCCCTCGATGACGTTGACGGCATAGAGCGCTATCGCATATCGTCAATAGAGCCTAACCTCCTCACCGATGAGATGATTGAGTGGGTGGCGCGCGATGCACGCCGCTTCATGCCCCACTTCCACGTGCCGCTGCAGAGTGGCAGCGACCATGTGCTGCAGCTCATGCGACGCCACTATGACACGGCGCTCTTTGCTCGCAAGATGGACACCATACGCCGGGCTATCCCCGATGCCTTTATCGGCATAGACCTTATCGTGGGGGCGCGCGGCGAGACTGATGAGTGCTTTGAGCAGTCGTATCATTTCATCGAGTCGCTGCCGGTGTCGAGGCTGCACGTCTTCACTTACTCTGAGCGCCCCGGCACCCGTGCCCTTGAGATACCTCACATCGTAGCGCCGGAGGAGAAGCATCGTCGCACTCGCCGCATGCTCGCCCTGAGTGAGCGCAAGTGGGCGGACTTTGCCGCATCGTTCAAGGACACGGTGCGCCCCGTGCTGCTTGAGCATCCGCGCCCCGGACACCCGCTGTCCGGGTTTACCGACAATTACCTTAAGGTGCAGGTCAATGTCGATAACCCCGCCGATTACGACAACAAGATAGCGCCGGTGAGGTTGGGCGAGGCAAATGTCACTGACGAGGTGCTCTCCGCTACATTGGAGCTGTAAACCCTTAATTACGATGCCCGGCTTATGACTATGTGGCTGCTTAAAATATTAGCTCGACTGCCCCTCGGAGTGCTGTATGTCTTCGCCGATGTGGCTTTTGTGATTTTGTACCACATAGTGCGTTACCGCCGCAAGGTGGTGCGCTGCAACCTCGGCGAGGCTTACCCTGACAAGTCTGCTGCCGACCGCCGCCGCATTGAGCGCCGCTTCTATCGCCACTTTGCCGACATTACAGTGGAGACCATCAAGATGCTGCATATCTCCGATGCCGAAATGGCGCGACGCATGCAATTTGTCAACTGCGATATCGCCGATGGACTGTTGCGCCGAGGACGCAGTGTGGCAGCTTACTTCGCCCACATAGGCAATTGGGAGTGGGCGTCATCGGTGTCCCTGGCCTCGGCGATGCGCCCCGACGTTGATGCACACTTCTGCCAGATATATCGACCGCTGCGCAATGCCGCCGTTGACCGCATTATGCTCGCTCTGCGCTCGCGCTTCGGCGCCCATTCGCTACCGAAGACCACGGCCATGCGCGCCCTGCTGAAGTTGCGCAGCGCCGGTCTGCCGTCGATTACCGGCTTTATGAGCGACCAAAAGCCCAGCCATGGCGATACCGGACACTACACTATGTTTCTCAACCGGCCCACGGCCATCATCTCCGGCACCGAGACTCTTGCGCGACGCTTAGGCATGGCCGCCGTGTATTGGGACATGGAGAAGCTCAGCCGCGGCCATTACCGCATCACCATGCGCCTCATCGCTGACGATGTCGCCGCCACAGACCACGGCTACGTCACCGAGACCTATGCCCGCATGCTTGAGTCATCAATCAACCGCAATCCCGAAATATGGCTTTGGTCACACAACCGGTGGAAACACCCCGTGGCGCCCGAGCTATGTCAGTCATAATCTTGCAATTACTCACACCTCTTATATCAAAATCACATTGAAAAAAGTTGCTGTAATAATACTAAACTGGGAGGGCGAAAAGCTCCTGCGCGAGTACCTGCCCAAGGTCATCGCTACCACTGACCCCGAGCTTGCCGACGTCATCGTGGCTGATAACGGCAGCAATGACGGCTCTGTCAGGCTCGTGAGCGAAGAGTTTCCGACGGTCAAGTTGCATCGCTTCTTGCGTAACCACGGATATGCCGATGGCTACAACAGGGCAATAGCCGAGTATCGCGACTATCCCATCACGGTGCTCCTCAACAGCGATGTGGCGCCCGGTGAGGGCTGGCTGCAACCCTTGGTGGATTTCCTGGAGGCTAATCCGCAGGCCGGAGCTTGCCAGCCTAAGGTGCTCAGCTACCGCGAGCCCGAGCGCTTTGAGTATGCCGGAGCATGCGGCGGATATATTGACCGCAACGGTTATCCTTACTGCCGCGGCCGCCTCTTTGCCGACTGCGAGATTGACCACGGCCAATATGACAGCATCGCCGAGGTGTTCTGGGCCACCGGTGCCGCCCTGGCCATTCGCACCGACCTATACCTTGAGGCCGGCGGCCTGGACCCCGAATTCTTTGCACACATGGAGGAGATAGACCTCTGCTGGCGTATCAAGCTGATGGGATATAAGATATATGCCGTGCCGCAGTCGGTGATATATCACCTCGGCGGTGGATCGCTGCCGGCCAATAGCCCGCGCAAGACATTCCTGAATTTCCGCAACAACCTGGTGATGATGCATAAGAACTTGCCCGATAATGTGAGATGGCGCCGCCTGTTTGTGCGTCGCCTGCTCGACATGCTGGCATGGATCCGGTTTGTGTTTGCGCGTGATTGGGACAATGCTTTTGCGGTGTGGAGTGCTCATCGCGACTATGTCAGGATGAAGCGTGAATACAAATCCACACACCCCAAGGAGGACCTCCTCGTGGGGCGGCCCAACATAGTGGTGCAATACTTCATCAAGGGCAGAAAGAAATTCAGCGACCTGGTGATGCCGGGCAAGAGTGCGCGCTGACGGCCTATTCGCTCACGGAGGCATATAGCGGAATGCAGCGCTCCATGAAGGTGCGTGCCGTGTCCCACGCCACGATTACTTCATCGCTGTTAGGGATAAGCGCCACGGGCTGCTCGTTGAGCAGCAAGCTCACATAGTGGCGGCCCGATCCTTTGGCACGGTAAAGTATCAGCTGTGTGTTGGCTGACATCGGCGCGATTTCGAAGTTGCGCCAGTGCAGACCTACGGTGTCAAAATAGTTGGTCAGATAGTAGCAGCCCGGCAGGCGCAGCAGCGACAGCAGCGGCAGCAGCGTCTCGGCGTGGCCAAAGCGCAGTATCACCGAGGCATAGTCGGCGCCTTTGGCCTTCGTGGCTGCATCGGTGGTGCTTATCAGCTCTTGCAGCAGCTCTGCCGCTATGTCGGCCGGCGTAGATGATATTGTCGAGGCCGACCGCTGGAGGTACTCGCGCAGGTTGAAGCACGACCACAGAGCGTTGAGCTCGTCGGCGGTGAAATAGCTCTTGCTGTCAAACTCCAGGCCCATGGCTTCGAGGCTCGCCAACACATAATATTCGGTCATTGCCAGCTCGCGCGCATCGGCCTCGGTCTCAAACTCATAGCCTTCGCCCACAGCGCGGCGTATCGCCGTGGTGGGGCACACCGACGCCACATATTGGTCGTAGGCCGGGCGCCAGGCATTGCTCTTGCGAAAGTCCTGATAGTCGGTGCTGACGTCAAAGGGGCGCAGCAGCGCCGAGTAGCGGCGGCCTGAACCCGTGGTCACCTCCACGTGGTTGTCAAGGCGCGCCAGCTGGTGGGTGAAGGCATACATGCTCATCATGCAGCGCGGCGAATATGACGAGACAGCCTCTACGCGGCCTTTGGTGAAGACATCGGTGTAGCGGTCAAACATGCGTGTGGCTATCGCCCTCTGCTCAGCCTCGCCCAGCGAGTCGAGCGCGCCCCAGCGATTGGCGCTGACGCTCATCACATAGTCAGTGAGGGCGAGCAGCTTGCGCCCGGTGGCGGTGATGGTCTTTTGAGCTTCGGCGCCAAGCAGCGCCTCGCGCAGCGTGGTGCAGTGGGTGGCCGAGGCGGCATAGCGCGAGCCGTGGCGCCCCACATGGTTGATCATCACGGCCGTGAGGCTGTCAGGGGTGCTGTTGCCGGCAGCGGCGACGGCGGGGTAGGGCATCATAGTGCCGCAGCACTGCAGCGCGCTGTAGTTAGTTGACATAGGGTCTGAGGCCCATAGCCCGGCGCTGACCATTGCAGCAGCAAAAAATATAGTGAGGCGTTTCATCACGTGAGATATATGGCTTTTTTCTTGTTGGTGTGAAATCTTATTATTAAATTTGACTTTTCAAATATAACGAAAAAAATTGCAAATTATGATAGACGGCTCAAATAATATTTCACAGGAGGTAGAAGCCCTCACCCGGCAGATAGCGGAGCACCCTCACGATGATGCTCTGTATCTGCATCGCGGCATGCTGTATTGGAGTCTCGGCCGCTATGGCGCGGCCATCTCCGACTATGAGCGCGCCGCAGCCATCAATCCCGAGTCGGCGGCCGTGCAGGCCTTAGAGATGTCGCGCAGCGTCATGGACTTCTTCAATCATGATTTGTATAATCCCTGATTAGCCACAGCTGAGCCGTATAGGTCTTTTTCATCACCATCACTATCACTATCAGCCCGTTATGACAATGGATACCAATCACCCCGCCACCCCGGATACTGAAGCAGCCACGACCCCTGCCGCCACCTCAGGCGAGCCTGTCAAATGCCTCAATTGCGGCACCTTGTGCTATGACAATTACTGTCCGAGCTGCGGCCAATCCACCGCCGCCACGCGCATCAATATGCGCGCCTTCTCGGCCGGCGCCGGCGCCAGCTTTGCACGCCTCACGGCCGGTTTTCTCGCCACTTTTTGGGGGCTGCTGATACACCCTTGGGAGGTCATCAGAGAATACCTCGCCGGCAAGCGTGTCAAATACTCGCCGCCGGTGACGATGCTCATACAGCTCTCGCTTTACACTTACGTCATTTACCATATTATCGATGCACTGATAGGCACTAACATCACGCCCACGTCGCCTAAGGTGAACATAGAGACGCTGGAATACTTCTCGCGCATCATCAATATGATTATCGAGAGCGACACCATATTGTATATGGTCATGGCTTTGCCTCTGGCCGGCGTCTGCTACTTGGTCTATTACAAGCACGGCAGTCGGCGCTTCAACTTTGCCGAGTATCTCACGGCCACGATTTATATGTTCTCGGCCGGCATAATTTACGACTTTGTGTTCTTCCCCGTAGAGATTATCAGCCCCTCGGTGTCAGATGTGCTCACCAACAGTGCCCTTGTGGTCATGGGCCTCTTGGCGCTCGGCAAGGCCTTCCCCATACGGCCGTGGCCCAAGCGCATTGCTATGATGCTGTGCTTCCTGCTGGTCAGCGCCGTGGTGTATGTCACCACCATCTTTGCGGCCATCGCTATTTTCTATCACATAGTAGAGGCTTTGATACACTGACGCGGCGAGCCGCCCCACTGTTGATAACTTGATGAAAACTTATTGGCCAGCGCCTCGCTTTACAGCGCGATAATCGCTACCTTTGCATCGACGCTTTAATCACAAATATGGATAATAACAACAATACAACCGGTCCACGCCGCCAAAAGCAATCGGCCATACAGCAGGTTATCCCTGATGTGCCGGGGCGCGTGGTGCCTCGCGACATCGAGGTGGAGAAAGCCGTCATCGGCGCACTGATGCTTGAGAAAGATGCCTACACCATCGTCTGCGACATCCTCAAGCCCGACAGCTTCTATGAGCCCATGCACCGCCGCATCTACGAGGCTATACAGACACTCGGCGCCTCGCAGCGCCCCATTGACCTGATTACCGTCATCGACCAGCTGCGTCTCAACAACACCCTCGAGGAGGCCGGCGGCATGGCTTACGTCACCGCGCTCACCGCCGGCGTGGCCTCCGGCGCTCACGTGGAGTTTCACGCGCGCATCGTGGCGCAGAAATATCTGGCGCGCGAGCTGATACGCTTTGCCTCCTTTGTCGAGAACCAGGCGTTTGATGAGAGCAACGACGTAGATGACCTGCTGCAAGCCGCTGAGGGCCAGCTGTTTGAGATTTCGCAGCGCAACGTCAAGAAGGACGTCACGCAGATAGACCCCGTCATCAATGAGGCGCTCAACATAATGCAGGCGGCTGCAAATCGCGAGACCGGCCTCAGCGGCCTCGCCACCGGCTTCACCGAGCTTGATGCCATCACCTCCGGCTGGCAGAAGTCTGACTTAGTGATTATCGCTGCGCGTCCCGCCATGGGTAAGACGGCCTTTGTGTTGTCAATGGCCAAGAATATGGCTGTCAACTACAACACCCCCTTGGCAATCTTCTCGCTTGAGATGAGCAACGTGCAGCTCGTCAACCGTCTCATCTCCAACGTGTGTGAGATGGACGGCTACAAGATAAAATCGGGCAACATCACCCCGGCCGAGTGGCAGCAGATTATGGCACGTCTGCGCCACCTCAACGGCGCCCCCATCTATATCGATGACACGCCGGCGCTTTCGGTCTTTGAGCTGCGCACCAAGGCGCGTCGTCTCGTCAGAGAGCATAATATCCAGTGCATCATCATTGACTACTTGCAGCTGATGAATGCCACAGGCATGAAATTCGGCTCGCGCGAGCAAGAGGTCAGCATGATATCGCGCTCGCTCAAGCAGCTCGCCAAGGAGCTGTCAATCCCTATCATAGCCCTCTCACAGCTCAACCGCTCGGTGGAGACGCGCTCCGACGACAAGCGGCCGCAGCTCTCTGACCTGCGCGAGTCCGGCGCCATAGAGCAAGACGCCGATATGGTCTGCTTTATCCACCGCCCGGAATACTACAACAAGTCAGGTGTCGATGCAGAGGGTCGCGATATCCGCGGTGAGGCCGAGTTTATCATCGCCAAGCACCGTAGCGGCTCGGTCGGCGATGTCAAGTTGAACTTCCAGGCCAAGTACGCCAGGTTTGAGAACCGCAACGAGAAGGGCATCACCGTGGGGCAGCGCGGCTCCAAGCTCAACGA
>JAEDNZ010000087.1 GCA_016302215.1 Muribaculaceae bacterium | reverse complement strand
CCCCACCACCATCTCCACATGACACTCACCCAACAAAGCTACCGAGTATTCGAGCGCGCCGTCGCCGACTATCACATAGCCGACGATGTCGATGCCTCTTTTGTCAACCCCTACGATGCCGATGCCTTTGAGCATACGCTATATGCCAAGTGTCTCATTGACGCCGTGCAGTGGCATCTTGAGGACATCATACGCGAGCCGCAGATTGACCCTGTCGCCGCCCTCGCCATCAAGCGCCGCATTGACCGCTCTAACCAAGAGCGCACTGACATGGTGGAGATGATTGACAGCTACTTCCGCGACAAATATGCCGGCGTCACGCCGGCGGCCGATGCCACCATCAACACCGAAAGCCCCGCGTGGGCCTTTGACCGCCTCTCCATCCTCGCTCTCAAGATTTACCATATGCAGATTGAGGCCGAGCGAGCCGATGCTCCGGATGCTCATCGTCAGCGATGCGCCGCAAAGCTCGGCGTCCTCACCGAGCAGCGCGCCGACCTCATCGCCGCCATTGACACCCTCCTCGATGACATCGCCGCCGGCCGTAAATATATGAAGGTATATCGGCAGATGAAGATGTACAACGATGCCGACACCAACCCGGTGCTTTATGCCAAAAAACAGTCCTGACATATCCGATATCAACAGCCATGCCGCCGCCGAGGCTCCATCGTCCGTCGCCGCCGCCGAAGACCCGGTAGCGGCCGCCGCGCCGCGCCGTGTGCTCATAGCGCGCTTCTCGGCCTTCGGCGATGTGGCAATGACCGTCCCCGTCATCTATTCGGCCTGCCGCTGCCACCCCGCCACCTCCTTTGTCCTGGTCACGCGCCGCTCCATGGTCGGCATCTTTGTCAATAAGCCCTCCAATCTCATCATCGAGGGCGTTGACATAGCCATGCACAAAGGCTTCAGAGGCCTGTGGCGCCTCACTGCCGACATCGTCAAGCGCCACGGCGGCTTTGATGCCTTTCTCGACCTCCACGGCGTGCTGCGCACTCGCGTCATGGCGCTGTACTGCCGTATCCACGGCATCAGGGTGTGCACCATCAACAAAGGGCGAGCACACCGCCGCGCCCTGACCCGCCGCTCCAACAAAGTCATGCTGCCGCTGCTGTCACAGCGCTCGCGCTATCGCGAAGTGTTCTTCAACGCTCGCCTGCCGCTGACGTGGCGCTTTGATGGTCTCTATGGCCGCGACGGCAAAGCCCCGGCAGAGGACTACGCCTCCATAGCGCCTCGCAAGCGCGTCAGTGAGCAGTGGATAGGCATAGCGCCCTTTGCGGCCCACAAGGGCAAGATATATCCCCCCGAGCTCATGTACAAGGTAGTGGAGAAGCTATGCGCGCGCCCTGACACGCGCGTCTTCCTCCTCGGCGCCGGCGGCACCGAGCAGCAGCAGCTCGACGAGTGGGCCGCGTGTCTCCCCGCCGCCACCTCGCTCGCCGGTAAGCGCTACGGCTTCGCCGCCGAGCTTGCGCTGATGAGCCACTTTGACTGCGCGCTCACCATGGACTCCGCAAATATGCACCTTGCCGCCATCGCCGGCGCCAAGGTGGTGAGCATCTGGGGCGCCACACACCCCTACTGCGGCTTCAAGGCATGGCGCCAAAACGAGAGCAACCTCATCGGTGTGCCGCTGGCATGCCGCCCCTGCTCGGTGTTCGGCGATAAGCCCTGCTATCGCGGCGACTATATATGCCTCTCGGCTATACGCCCTGACCTCATTTACAATAAGATAATCGAAAACCTCAACAATAACAACGCCACTGACAAGTGAATTCTGACAACGATTTTGACATACGCGCCACCGGCTCCACGTCAGACCGCGAGTTTGAAAAAGCGCTGCGGCCTGATACCTTCTCCTCATTCAGCGGGCAAGACAAGGTGGTAGAAAACCTGCGCATCTTTGTCCAGGCAGCGCGCCTGCGCCACGAGCCCCTTGACCACGTGCTCCTCTTCGGCCCTCCCGGCCTGGGCAAGACCACCCTCTCGGCTATCATCGCCAACGAGCTGGGCGTCAACATTAAGACCACATCGGGCCCGGTGCTCGACAAGGCCGGCGACCTCGCCGGCATCCTCACCTCGCTTGAGGAGAACGATGTGCTCTTCATCGACGAGATACATCGCCTGAGCCGTGTCGTAGAGGAGTATCTCTACTCGGCCATGGAGGACTACCGCATTGACATACTCATCGACAAAGGCCCCGGCGCGCGCTCCGTGCAGCTCAACCTTGCTCCCTTCACGCTCATCGGCGCCACTACGCGCAGCGGCCAGCTCACCAAGCCCCTGCGTGCGCGTTTCGGCATCAACTGCCACCTGGAGTATTACGACCACGATGTGCTCTCACGCATCATCTTGCGCTCGGCCTCGCTGCTGGGCGTCAAGTGCTCGGCCGAGGCGGCCGCTGAGATATCCCTCCGCAGCCGTGGCACCCCACGTATCGCCAACTCGCTGCTGCGCCGCGTGCGCGACTTCGCCCAGGTCAAAGGCTCCGGAGCTATTGACATCGACATCACACGCTATGCCCTCGAAGCCCTCAATATTGACCGTTACGGCCTCGATGAGATTGACCACAAGATATTGCGCACACTCATTGACAAGTTCCGCGGCGGCCCTGTGGGCCTTTCCACCATAGCCACCGCGCTGGGTGAGGACACCGGCACCATAGAGGAGGTCTATGAGCCTTACCTCATCAAGGAAGGCTTCATCAAGCGCACCCCCAGAGGGCGCGAGGTCACACACCTTGCTTACGAGCACCTCGGCGCCGGCTCGCCAATTGATGGCTTCGGCCTCTTTGACATTCAATAACACGTTGTAAATAACCAAAATATCAGCTCTTCTGCAATGGCAGGCATAAAATCGCTGGCAAAGGACACCGCCATCTACGGTCTCAGCTCTATCATAGGCCGGTTTCTGAACTGGTGCCTGGTGCCGCTTTACACCCAGGTGTTTCCCGCCGCCGAGTATGGCGTGGTCACCTATGTATATTCGGTGGTGGCCTTGGCGCTCATCATTCTTACTTATGGCATGGAGACCGGCTTCTTCAGATTTGCCAACCACGAGCGCTGGCGCGACCCCATGCAGGTATATTCCACGGCCCTGATATCTCTCGCGGTGACATCTACGGCATTCATTGCCCTGGTGTGGGCCTTCTTGCCGCAAGCCACACACGCCATGGAGTGCGACGGCCACCCCTCTTTCGTCCTGATGATGGCGGTGTGTGTTGCCATTGACGCTTTTCTGGCGCTCCCCTTCAGCTATCTGCGCTACCGCAAGCGCCCCATGCGCTTTGCCCTGCTGCGCCTGGTCAACATCGGTGTCAACATCGGCCTCAATCTCTTCTTCATCATCTTATGCCCGTGGCTGTGGCGCGTGTGCCCCGCCGCCATATCGTGGTTTTATGACCCGGACTTCGGCATTGGATACATCTTCCTCGCCAACCTTATAGCGTCAGTGGTCAACATAGTGATGATGCTGCCTGAGCTTACCGGCTTCAGATACCGTTTTTGCGGTAGGCTTCTGCGCGAGATGCTTATATACTCGGCGCCTCTGCTGGTGCTCGGCGTTGCCGGCATCATGAATCAGACCATCGACAAGATCTTATATCCCTCGCTCGTGGCCGATGCCGCCGAGGCTATGCACGGCCTGGGCATTTATGGCGCCAACTACAAGATAGCCATCGTCATGGTCATGTTTATCCAAGCCTTCCGCTTTGCTTACGAGCCTTTTATCTTCGCTCGCAACAAGGAGGCCGGCGCTGACCGCAACAAGGCCTACAGCGATGCCATGAAGTATTTTGTGCTCTTCGGCCTCGGCATATTCCTCTTTGTGATGTTCTACCTTGACATACTCAAGTATTTCATCTCGCCGAAATATTTTGAGGGCCTGCGCGTGGTGCCGCTAATCATGCTGGCCGAGCTATTCTTCGGCATCTTCTTCAACCTCTCGCTGTGGTATAAGCTCACTGATAAGACCATCTGGGGCGCATGGTTTTCGCTGCTGGGCCTCGCCGTCACCGTTGTGCTCAACATCATACTGGTGCCGCGTATGGGATATATGGGCTGCGCCCTTGCCGCCCTCGCCAGCTACTTCATAATGATGATTACCAGCTATTTTGTGGGGCGCGCCAAGTACCCCATACCATACCCCGTGGGGCGCATCCTCGCTTACTTTGGCCTCGCTGCGGTAATCTTTGCCGCCGGCATGGCTATGGACACTCCGCTGCGTGCCGTCAACTGGGCCGCGCGAGCTGTACTCTTAGTCGCTTATGTCGCTGTAATAGTGCGCTGCGAGCACATACCTCTGGCTGCCGCGCTCAAACGTCTGCGCCGATGAAAAAGGTAGTGCTCCTCAATCACAGCGATAGCCTCGGTGGCGCTTCGGTGGTGACGCGGCGCCTCACCGACGCCCTCCGTGACGCCGGCGTGGATGCGCGTATGCTCGTGAGCCACTGTGCCAATCCCGCCGACCCGGCGGTAAGCTCAGTAGGCACGCCGGCAACGCGCAAACTGACCTTCCTCGCCGAGCACGCCGACATCTTCGTGCGCAACGGCTTCTCACGCGCCGACCTCTTCAAGGCTTCGACCGGCAAATACGGCCTCCACATCGCCGATCATCCCCTCGTGCGTGACGCCGATGTGGTGTGCATCAACTGGTGCAACCAAGGTATGCTCTCTTTAGGTGGCGTGCAGCGCTTGGCCGATATAGGCAAGCGCATCATCTGGACCATGCACGATATGTGGGCTATGACGGGCTTATGCCACCACGCTGCCTCCTGCGCTGCCTATCACAGCGAATGTGGTGCCTGCCCTCTGCTGCATTGGCCCCCTCACCGGGCTGACCTCGCCCGGGCGGTGTGGCGGCGCAAGCAGCGACTCTATGCCAAGGCACCCATCACCTTCGTGGCAGTAAGCCATTGGCTCGCTGACCGATGCCGCGACAGTGCCCTGCTGCGCGATGCCGATGTGAGGGTAATCCCTAACGCTTTCCCTTGCGACAGCTACAACCGCCCGCCGCGCTACTCGCGCCGGCAGCTCGGCATCACTGACACAGACACGCCAATCATTGTCTTCGGCGCAGCACGCCTCGACGACCCCATCAAGGGCTTTGGCTATGCCATCGACGCCCTCAATATCCTCCACCGCAATGGTGTCAAGGCCTTGGCGGTGTTCTTCGGCAATATTCGCGACGCCGCGTTGCTGCAGCGCATCGAGCTGCCGCACTGCTACCTCGGCCCCCTCGATGCCGACAGGGTGCACTCGCTATATTGCCACTCGCGCGTGGTGCTCTCCACGTCGCTCTACGAGACCCTGCCCGGCACGCTCATCGAGGGCCAAGCCGCAGGGTGTATCCCCGTCACCTTTGGCCGCGGCGGCCAGGCCGACATCGTCAGCCACGGCGTCACCGGATATATCGCCGATTATCAGAGCCCCGAGAGTGTGGCGCAGTATCTTGCCGCGGCGCTCACCGCCCCCATCGATGCTGCCACACTCCGCGCATCCGTTGCCGACAAATTTGCGCCGCAAGTCATAGCTCGCCGTTACCTCGACATCTTTTGAGCGGCGGGCGTTGCAGCCACCTCGCCGGTGGCCCTTTTGACGTTTTTTGACGCCCTTTTTAGTCCAAAAACCCGTTAATATTGAGTATTTTGCATTTTAAGACGGTCTTTTTAGCCGATATTTCGCAAAAATATGCTATATTTGCAAGCTGAAAACAACTCGAGAAATTATTTAACAATCTAAACCATACTTAATTCATGCAAAACAAAGGAAATTTAGGTAGCATCGTAGCAGGTGTTATTGCCGTGTTTCTGGTGTTAGTGTGTCTTTTCTATCTGTCGTTCTCGTTCGTTACTACCAAGCACGAGGACGCAGCTGCTAAGTACGCTCTCTCTATCTCCGGCGACAATGATGACGCTGCTTACAACCAGGCTTACAAACACTATATGGACTCGCTCGCCGAGGAGAAAGTGTACCTGGGCTACACCCTCAACGAAGTGCGCAAATGGGGCGTCGGCCTTGGCCTCGACCTCAAAGGCGGTATGAACGTAATCCTGCAGGTGGATATGCCTGACATGCTCCGCTCCATGAAGAGCGGCGACACCGACTCGGTGTTTGAGAGCGCTATCACTGCCGCTAACAATCTCGTAGCAAACCATGAGACCGATGATTTCGTCGGTGCTTTCGTGCAGCAATATCGCCAGCGCAAGCCCCAAGCCGATTTCTCTGTCATATTCCAAGGCCTCGTGAACTCCGGCGCTAATGACGAGCAGGTACGTGCCAAGCTCAAAGCCGAAGTGAAAGACCGCGTTGACAACTCGGCCACTAACGTGCTCCGCAACCGTATCGACCAATTCGGCGTCGTTTCACCCAATATCCAGGTGCTCCAAGGCAAGGACGGTCAAATCCTCCTCGAGCTCCCCGGTGTTAAGGATCACGAGCGCGTGCGCGAGCTGCTCCAGCGCTCGGCCAACCTCGAGTTCTATGAGACCTACACTGCAGCCGACATCGCTACCGCGCTCCAAGCCACAGTAGCTCGCCTCCAGGCTGACTCTACCTACAATGTAGCTCCCCTCGCCGCACTCGTGGCACAAGGCGGATATGGCGCCACCGTGGGTTACGCCCCCGATGCCCTCGCTATGGCTCAGGTTGACTCGCTCCTCAATTCACCCATCGCAAAGAGCATCCTCCCCTCTGACCTCAAGCTCCGCTGGGCCGTCAAGGCTGACGTGCGCACAGATGCCAACGGCAAGGAGACAAACATCGGCTATGCCCTCTATTCTCTCAAGACTAACGGCGGCAAGCCCGCTCTCGATGGCAAGGCCGTCAGCGATGCCTCAAGCGAATACGACCCCCTGCGTGGCAACGAAGTGTCGATGCGTATGAACTCTGAAGGCGCTCGCGCTTGGGCTCGCATCACCGCTGCCAACATCAACCGCCAGGTAGCCATCGTCCTCGACGACCAAGTATATAGCGCTCCTAACGTCAACACCGCTATCGAAGGCGGCCAGTCATCTATCACCGGTAACTTCTCGCTCGAAGAAGCCAAAGACTTGGCCAACGTGCTCAAATCCGGTAAGATGGACGCCAAGGTTCACATCATCTCAGATATGGTGATCGGCCCGTCGCTCGGTAAGCAAGCCATTCAGGCCGGCTTCATCTCATTCATCGTGGCTCTGGTGCTGCTGATGATTTTCATGTGCGTATTCTACGGCTTCACCCCCGGCCTCGTGGCTAACCTCTGCCTCATCTGCAACCTCTTCTTTACGATGGGCATCCTCGCCTCATTCCAGGCCGTGCTCACCATGTCAGGTATCGCCGGTATCGTCCTCGCTCTCGGTATGGCTGTCGATGCCAACGTGCTTATCTTTGAGCGCACCAAGGAAGAGCTCCGCGCCGGCAAGAACGTGCGCACCGCCCTCGCCGATGGTTACAGCAACGCCTTCTCGGCAATCTTTGACTCTAACTTGACATCGGTAATCACCGGTATCATTCTGCTCCTCTTCGGCACCGGCCCCATCAAGGGCTTTGCCACAACCCTTATCATCGGCCTCGTTTGCTCTTTCTTCACTGCCGTTTACCTCAGCCGTCTCTTCTTCTTGTGGTTCGGCCGCGGCAAGAGCTTCGCTAATCAGACATTCTCCACATCGCTGTCGCGCAAGATGTTTGTCAACGCTAACTACAACTTCCTCGGTCAGCGCAAGATTAGCTTCTCTATCTTTGGCATCTTCATCATCGTGGCTGTCGCTTCGCTCTTTATGCGTGGCCTCAACCAAGGTATCGACTTCTCAGGTGGTCGCAACTACATAGTGAAGTTTGAGAAACCCGTCAGCACCATTGAGCTCCAGCAGAAGCTCGCTGCCGAGTTTGAAGGCGCTTCCACATCGGTTATCACCATCGAGAGCTCTAACCAAGTGCGCGTCTCCACCAACTATAAGATTAACGATGAGAACGCCGGCACCGAGAA
>JAEDNZ010000086.1 GCA_016302215.1 Muribaculaceae bacterium | reverse complement strand
CGCCGGCTCGGCGGTGAGGTCCTCAATGCCGGTGGTCACCATCTTAGGTATCTCCACCTCGGCTGTGGCGCTTTTCTTGTTGCCCACGGCGTCTGACACCGTCAGCTTATACGTCGCTATCACTGGCGTGCTACTACGGCCGGCGCTGTATTCCTCAAGCTGAGCCAACTGCTCGTTGGTCAGATACAGATAGTCATGCTCAAAGTTGCGACTCGCCTCGTATTGGTCGTAGGCGCCGTCATTGCTCAGGTCAAAGTTCTCTTTCTTTTCCACGCCGCCCTCGATGGTGGTGTTGGCGTCATGCCATACTTCGCCGTCGATGGTGTTTTCGAGCATGAAGTGATCCAGGCCTAAGTTTGACGTGGGCACGCGGTCGGCTGCCAGCCCGGGAGCTGCGCTCGACACATCTTTGCGCCCATAGAGCTTGAGATCCACGGCGTAGGTGCCGTCTTCGATGCGGGTTATCTTGTTGATAGCCAGCTCCGGAACCAAGTTGTCTGAACTGCCCTCGTTGCCTATCACCACCCAGTTGTTGACGAGGCAGTCCTGCAAATCGCGACCCTGCTCGTCTTTCAGGCGATAGCGGTAGAACACCTGGCGGCACTGATACTGATAATCCACATTCTTCACCGAGGGCACCGTGCCGCCCATCGTTGTGGACTGGCTCCAGCTGTCTGAACGAGTCCACGTATCGGAGGTCGAGACGCCTTCTTTGACACCGAGTTCAAACACCTCGGCCATCGTCACACCAAACGACACCTCCACATCGGTGCTCACCGTATGGCCGGCGCTCAGTCCGTTGCCGCTCTCGATGGTAATCTCCACCGTAGAGCCGCCCGCATCGCCCGGGTTGATATTCGTTGGCGTGTAACCCACAAGGTCGCTCTCGCTGATCTTAAACAGGCTGCACAGCTCCGACGCGGTGAAGTTGGGCTTGATGCGGCGATAGCTGCCTAAGTTGCCCGGCTCGTGTGGCAAGATGTTATTATCGATAGTGGGAAGCCCCGTGCCATACAGGCGCTCGTTGTAGGTGTTTAGCCTCCACGTGGTGTAGCGTGGCTGCTCTTCGCGCAGGTTGTAGATGTACATCGTCGTGCCCACTTCGATGCTGGGGTTGTCTGAGCTCTCTACCTTGTAGCTGTATTTGTCACACGGCACAAACGAGAAGTTCACGGCATCGTATGGTCCATCAACACGGAAGTCTTGCATATACGTCTTCGACGTGCTGGTGCTGAAGGCCTTTGACCACTCTTCGGTTAAAGTCACGTCGGCGCCTATCTTAAATATCTCCAAGAAATTAAACGATGATGAGATGCCCACTCTCAAGCTCTCTGAGCTGGAGCGCTCCTCCTCGCTACTCGTCGTTTTTGATACCGTGCAGTATGAGGCTGCGCCTGAGCCGCCATCGGTGGCCGTGTACTCATTGAACGGCGGTGCCGCAAGGATATTGTAGATGGTCGGGTTTGACGCCGTGATCTCGCAGCCTGCATATTTCAGTACCACGCCCTCCTTGTTGCGGAACGGCACCGACGCAAAGCCCGTCGAGCTGCCCTCGCTGCACTTCAGCCTCACGTAGGTCTTGGTTTGGAAGCCATCAAAGCCTGTTGTGGCAAGCTCGCTGAATTCGCAATTGTAGTTGACGCATACCAGCTCGGCTAAGGTCTCATTATGGTAGCGCACAAAGGCTCCCGCCGGCTTGGGTATCGTTAAGTCTTCGCCCATATCTGAAAATTGGTCTATGTGTGCATCTACCAAGTTCGGGCATACATCTTTCACAGGAAACAGCACATTGCTGGCCAACATATCTGAGGTGTATATCCTATTCCAGTTGGTAGCTATCAGCGGCGCGATGCCCGTGTGCAACCCGCCGTTATACACCGGATCTATCTTCGCCTTCCAATAAAACTCATACATTCCATCTACGGCTTTACCTCCATTGGCATACTTTGTATCCGACACCATATAAAAACACATCTGCGCTGTCTCTGTCTTGGTGCCATCCCATACATCGCGCCTGTCGCCCGTCAATTCTATCTTGGCAAAGTGGGCGGTATTGTTTATCGTATACATCATTGAGTGTTCGGGAGCAAAATAGAGTCTGTTGCTCACAGGCACCAGCGCTATGTACAGATACGGATTGCCTTTGCTGCCATTGGCATACACTATCTTGGCATCAACAGCAGTGCCGGTTGCTAATGTGGCTGAGCTCATATACATCTGTCTGTATGAATTATGGTTGCAAACCATCTGCTCGATGTAGCTATCGCTATAGCCGCTCTCTGACCCATAAGTGGCCACTGAGTATAATTTGTCGCCATTATTGTCATCGGCAAAGGCAAGCACATCGTCATAGCCGTCGTCGTTGAAGTCAAACACTACCGAGGTCCAGCAGGTGCGGTTATTGTCGTTCTGCGGCACTTGGCTCAGCGTGGCGCTGCTGATGTCGCCCGTAGCCACGTTGAGCTTGGTCACGTGATTGCCTTGGAACACAAACACATACTGGCCGGCTTGACATAGGCTCGTCTCGGCCTCGGCGGCCTGGATGCGCATATAGCGGCGATCGTGCAGGTAGCTCACACACTGCGAGTACCACTCAGCCTCACTGATTTTGCTCAGAAAGCCCCAATTGGAGTCTTCGTATTTGGCATAGTTGAGATGGTCGGCAAAGCTGAAGCGCTGCAGCTCCGTGAACGACCCGTCTCTGTTGGGCTTATATATCACCAACTGCAGGTCTTGGCCTCGCTTGCCGTAGAGCGTCATATTGTATTCTATACCGTTGCCGGCGTTGTAGGGCTTCGTTACCACCAAGTCCCACGGCTCGGTATCAGCGTTGCTGAATGTGATTTCTGGACCTATAAGTCCTTGCGATGCTGACTGGCCGAAGCTGCCGGTCTCGCTGGTGAAGTTCATGCCGGGGAAGGCTATCATCTTCTCGGTGTAGTTGAGCTGATTGGGGCCGTCGGCAAGGGGCTTGGGAGTGATGGGCTGCACCAGGTCGGGGTCAAAGCCCAACATAGTAGCCACCATGGCGCGATGGTTGGCCTCGCGCTCGCGCGACACGCTCGCATCGCTCAGGTCAAAGGCCGGGTCTTCGATAGTGGGGTCGCTCTCGCCGATTTCTATCACGCCGTCATTGTCGGCGTCGGTGTCGGTGGTGAAGGCGCGCATGCCGCGGCGCAGCGTGCCGGCTTGCGGCAGCCGCTTCTCAAAGTAGAGGCCGCGCACCTTGGTGTTGATGAAGTAGTCGCTTGTGGCCTTGAGGTCGTCAGCCGTGGGGCGGTGCCAGCTCTTGTTGACCAGCGCATCAGGGTTGGCGCCCTTGGTGATGTAGTATAGGCCGCCTATCTTATGCACGGTGTGGCGCCGGCCGCTGCTGTCGAGGGTGTTGATGAAGTGGACCCACACGGTGTGGTCGTCGTCAGGACGCTCGGTGATGACGGTGACCTCGCCATCGGTGGCGCGGGCGGTGAAGCGCACGTCATCGCCATCGACAAAGGGCAGGCGCACATCAGCGCTGCGCGGCTCGGCGCTGTCCAGCGCCAGAGTTTGTCCCGGCTCGAGGGTCACGGAGGCGCCGTTGGCCAGGTTGGTCACTTCAACGCTCTCAATGGAGTATCGGTCGCTGTAGAGCGCCTTCACGTCAATGAGCAGGGCGTGCGACGTGGCGACGCTGAATAGCGCCGCCAAGGCTGCGGCGCAGAGTTTCAAGATGAGGAAGTTGGGTTTTCTCATAGCTGTAAGTATAAATTTATGCGCAAAGTTAGCAAAAAATGCTCAAAATCACAGCTGTCAGCAATTTACATTTCGATTTACATGGCCCATTTGAGGCCCTACAGCGCTATAAATCCCCGCGTGGATAAAGCGAGAGAGCGCGCCGCGGTGCGGAGCGCTCTCTGCGATATGGGGGGTAGGGGATTACTTCACGTGGAGCTTGGCGATGCCGGCGGCGTTGGTCACGAGGACCACGCCGCGAGGCGCGCCGCTTATGGTAGCATGGCCGGTGGCATCGGCGGCCACGACAGCCACCGGGCGGCCGGCGAGGTCGCATACGCTCACCCGGCTCAGCGGAGCGGCTCCGCTGACGTGTATGTCGCCGTCAGTGGCCGTGGCGCGCAGCCCGCGCGCGGCGTCAATGTCGGTGATGCCCACATTGCCGGTCTTGGGTATCTCTATCTGCGCTGTGACGTTCTTGTAGTTGCCCACGGCATCAGACACCGTCAGGCGGTATGTGGCTACCACGGGTGTCTCGCTGACGCCGGCGCTGTAGTCCTCGTGCTGCTCGAGCTGCTCGTCGCTGAGGATGAGGTAGTCATGCTTGAAGTCGCACGTGGCCTCATATTGGTCGTATGCGCCGGCGTTGCTCAGGTCAAAGGACTCTTGCCGGGCTTCGCCGTCAACGATGGTGGTGTTGGCGTCATACCACACCGTGCCGTCAATGGTATTTTCGAGCATGAAGTGGTCGAGGCCTATTTTCGAGCCTTGGATATCGGCGGTTTCCGTAGCAGAGGAGGACAGGTCTTTGCGGCCGCTGAGAGTGAGATCTACGGTGTAGATGCCGTCACCGACTTCGGTGATGCCGTTGATTGTCAGCTCCGGCACCAAGTGGTTGTTGGCGGTCTCGTTGCCTACCACCACCCAGTTGTTGACGAGATAATCTTGCATATCTTTGCCGGTGTCATCTTTGATGTGACGGCGGTAGAAGACCTGTCGGCACAGATACTGATAGTCAACGTCCTTGACGGCGGGCACTACGCCACCCATGGCTGTGGTTTCGCTCCATGTGGTGGTGCGAGACCATGCTGTGGTCTCAGAGGTGCCGCCCTTAGCAGTCAGGCCGAATACGCTGCCGAGATTGAAGCCGAAGGACATCTGCAGGTCGTAGGTGAACGAGTTGCCGGCGCTCTGACCGTTGCCGTTGGCGATAGAAATCTGCACCGTAGAGCGGCCGGCGTCGCCGGGGTTGATGTCAGTGGGTGTGAAGCCTACGAGGTCGCTCTCGTCGATGTTGAAGAGCTCGCATAGCTCCTTGGTGGTGAAATCGGGCTTTATGTGTCGATAGCTGCCTATGTTGCCGGGCTCGTGTGGCAGCAGATTGTTGTCAATAGTAGGCAGGCCGGTGCCGTAAAGGCGCTCGTTGTATGTGCTGAGGCGCCAGGTGGAGGTGCGAGGCTGCTCATCGCGCATATTGTAGATTTGCATCGTCTCGCCCACGGTGACGTTGGGGTCATCGGTGGCGCATACGCGATATGTGTAACGGTCAACGGGCACAAAATTGAAGTTCACGCCGTCGTGGCTGCCCTCCACGCGATAGTCCTGCATATATGTGGTGGAGCTGGTCTTGCTGAAGGCGGTGTTCCACTCTCTGGTGAAGGTGTGGTCCGAGCCTAATTTGAAGTACTCACCCAAGCCGAATGAAACAGAGACGCCACCCTTGGCGGTCTTTGACTCGGAGTTTTTCTCTTCAGAGCCGGATGTCTCAGACTTGGAGCAGAACGAGGCGGCGCTGGCACCGCCGTCGGCAGCGGTGTATTCATTGAACGGCGGCGCAGCCAAGACAAAGAAAATAGAGGGGTTAGAGGCGGTGACATCGTGGCATACATATTCCAGCGTCACGCCTTCTTTGTTGCGGTATGGTATTGATGCAAAGCCCGTGTTGTCGGATTCAGGATTACGGTCAATTCTCCAGCCGTAGATATCCTCCGGCCCGTTTTTGCTGCTCCAGGCTTTATAATCGCCTGATGGTATTTCGGTAATAGCGCACGGATATAAGTATCGACTCAATTCAGCACCACCGGGGCCATAACTGAAGATAATGCTGCATGTAGGCATCGGTATTTCCGAATTCTCGCCACAAGCATCAAATTGATCAAAATGAATATCGATGATGTTGTTTTTACCGCCATGCGCTTGGCCGTAGCAATACAATAAGTTGCTTTTAGTAAAATCAGCACTATACGCTCTATTGCAGTTGGTTATTATTATTGGCTCTATGCCGGAGCAAAGGCCGCCATAATACACAGGTTCAATCTTTGAGCGCCAATAGAAATCCCACTCATAATCGCTATCAACAACGGTGTCGTAAGTGAGATTATTCCAATATGTGTTGCTAAGCGTTTCTTTAGACAAAGAGCCATCCCAGAAATTGCGATTTTCGTCGGTCAACTCCATTCTGAAGAAGCGAGCTGTAATAATCGTTTCTCCTTCTTGTAGAGAGCAATTTAATATCGGGGTCGTTGCCAAATAGATGTAAGGGTTGCCATAATAGCCGTTTGGATATACTATCGAAGCGGCGACAGAGCGTGGCAATCTATTCACACTGTGAATGATGGTCTTGTCGGGGGCAATAAGCCACTTATCATCATCAGTAGCTATTACCTGCTTGATAAAGTCGCCGGTGAGGCCATCGGCAGAGCCATAGGTTACTATTGATGACAACTCATTTTTGCCTTCATCGTCGGCAAAAGCGAGCACATCGTCAAAGCCATCACCGTTAAGGTCATATACCACAGTGGCCCATGTTACGCGAGCGTTAGTGGATATATCCGGCACAGAGGAGGTGGTGATATCGCCGGTGGTGGTGTTAATTTTGGTGATGTTACAGCCTTGTATCACAAAGACAAATTCGCCGGCCTGACACAGCCCGGTCTCAGCCTCAGCGGCCTGCATAGGTCTATATCTGCGCCTGGGCATCTCATCGGATATTTGAGTTCGATATTCTGCGAGCAAATCTGGCTGGTCAGGATATTCATTTATCCATGTGACATCGTCGTATCGGGTATAGTCCAGATGGTCGGCAAAGCTGAAGCGCTTCTCCTCGGTGAATGTGCCATCGTCATTGGGCTTATATATCACCAACTGCAGGTCTTGGCCCCGCTTGCCGTAGAGGGTCATAATGTATTCTTTGCCACTCCAGGGGGAGTAAGTCTTTGGTATTACCATATCCCATACGTCATCGTAGGAATATGTGTAATCAGTAATGGCGTTGTTGGGCAAATCTGCGCCGAAGCTGAGGTCGGCGCCGTCTGATAAATTCAGCCCCGGGAATGCCAACATCTTCTCGCTGAAGTTGAGTGTGTTTTTGCCATCGCGATAAGGCTTGGGTGTGGCCGGCTCGGCTTCGTCGGGGTCATAGCCGAGCATGGTAGCTACGAGCGCGCGGTGGTTAGCCTCGAGGTCTCGCGATACCACCACATTGCCTACATCGGCGGTGGCGTCAAAGGCGCGCATGCCTCGGCTGAGCGTGGCGTCTTGGGCCAGACGTTTCTCATAACGGAGGCCGCGTAGCTTGGTGTTGTTGAAGTATTCGGTTGTGGCCTTGAGGTCATCGGCTGTGGGGCGCTGCCAACTCTTGTTGACAAGGGCCTCGGGGTTGTCAATATCGGTGAGGTAGTATAGGCCGCCTATCTTGTTGACGATGTGACGGTTGCCGCTGCTGTCGAGGGTGTTGATGAAGTGGACCCACACGGTGTGGTCGTCGTCAGGACGCTCGGTGATGACGGTGACCTCGCCATCGGTGGCGCGGGCGGTGAAGCGCACGTCATCGCCATCGACAAAGGGCAGGCGCACATCAGCGCTGCGCGGCTCGGCGCTGTCCAGCGCCAGAGTTTGTCCCGGCTCGAGGGTCACGGAGGCGCCGTTGGCCAGGTTGGTCACTTCAACGCTCTCAATGGAGTATCGGTCGCTGTAGAGCGCCTTCACGTCAATGAGCAGGGCGTGCGACGTGGCGACTCCGGACAATGCGGCAGCGAGCGCCACGAATGTCCTCTTAATGAGGGTGCAATGTTTTCTCATAATTATAATTATTACAATCGCAAAGATACTAAATCTCAGCTGAATATGCAAATGTTAGCGGGATAGGGTGTGGAAGACGATGGGATTGGATTAATTGGAGCTATGACGGTGCGAAGGAGGTTGGTGTAAAGTGGTGATTTTTAGGGGATTGGGCGAGGTTTTTGTGGGGCAAGGTGACGTCTTTCAGACTTTATGCGTAGGGGCTGCTATCCGAGGGCTGC
>JAEDNZ010000085.1 GCA_016302215.1 Muribaculaceae bacterium | reverse complement strand
TTAAAAAGCATTAGCAAAGAATAAAAGTTGGAAAAGCTGTCGCGGCGAGCTATCGCCGGCCGTGAAAGAAAAAAATTTTTGCAGAAATATAAAAAAACATTACCTTTGCGAGCGAAAAAGGTGCTGCGCCGAGGCGCGGCTTAAAAGGGAATCGGGTGCAAATCCCGAACAGTCCCGCTGCTGTGAGTTTCAGCAAAATTTCTCATCAAGGCCGAGCAGAAGAGTCTGCCGTAGAGCCAAGTCACTGGGATTAGCCTCCCGGGAAGGCGATGAGAAAGAAACGAGTCAGAAGACCTGCCTTTGGACATATACCCGGCGAGCTTGCGAGGACGAGCGAGTGAGGAAATGCCCCGGCAGGGTGGCTGACAAATTGTTTTTTATGGCTCCTGCGGTGTGTGTCTTTGCCACGATTGTGCTATCGTCAAGCCCGCTATTGTTAACGCTGGTATTAACAAAAAATTGACGACATACAATTGAGGCACATTTTATTTTTAATGGCATCATTGGTGGCGATGCCTCAGGCATCAGCCACAACAGATAAAGAGGCGACGGAGACCACTGACTCGGTGGCTCTGCGCGAGGTGGTGGTGACATCGCGGCGCAAGGCTGTGGAGGTGATACCCGTGCAGACGCTCAGCGGTAGCGAGCTGGAGCTGCTGGGTAGCGTCAGCGTGGCTGATGCATTGCGCTACTTTGCGGGCGTGCAGGTCAAGGATTATGGCGGCGTGGGCGGCATCAAGACGGTGAATGTGCGCTCGATGGGCACAAACCACACGGGCGTGGTGTATGACGGCGTAGAGCTGGGCAATGCACAAAACGGCCAGATAGACCTTGGCCAATTTTCGCTCGATAACATAGAGTCGATATCGCTATACAACGGACAGAAGAGTGAGATACTGCAGCCGGCGCGTGACTTCGGGTCTGCCGCTCAGATATATATGCGCACGCGCAAGCCGGTGTTTGGCGATGGCGAGAGCTATCATCTGCGCGCCAAGGTGCGCACGGGGTCGTTTGCGTTGATCAATCCGTCGGCCACGATGGAGCTGCGATTGTCGCCGAGCGTGAGTGCGGCGCTCAGCGCCGAGTGGCTCAATAGCAACGGCAAGTATAAGTTCAGATACCGGCGCGTGACGCCGGCGGGCGAGCTTGCCTATGACACGACAGCGACACGCGAGAATGGCGACATCAATGCCACGCGCCTTGAGGCCAATGTGTATGGAGCGATGAGACGCGGCGAGTGGAGCGTGAAGGCTTACAATTACAATTCGGAGCGCGGAGTGCCGGGCGCTATCGTCAATAATGTGTGGCGCCGGGGCGAGCGTATTTGGGATACCAACTCGTTTGCGCAGGCGTCGTGTCAAATGGAGCTTGGGCGCTTCACCACGTTGGCGCATGGCAAATATGCCTATTACCGTACCCATTACGTCAATAATGACGACAAGCAGGTGAAGGTAGATAATCTATACAAGCAGCGCGAGGTGTATCTATCCACATCTAATGAGTATGTGGTGACAAGTCGGTGGCGTGTGTCGGCGGCTTACGATTTTCAGTGGAATACGCTTGACGCCGATGTGTATGGCTTTGCCAAGCCTGACCGCTACACACATATATGCGCCATAGCGACCTCGGTGAGCGGTTCACGCCTCAAGGCACAGGCCTCGCTGACCGGCACGTTTATTCACGACAAGCTTGCCGGCCAAGCGTCGCCGGCTGACAAACACGTGGCCTCGCCGGCGGTGTATGTCAGCGCCATGCCGGCGCGCGGCGCCGATATGTGGGTGCGAGCGTTCTTTAAGCAGTCGTTCAGAATGCCCACATTCAATGACCTGTATTACGCCGATATGGGCAATTCGCAGCTTGAGCCGGAGCGTGTGACGCAGTATAATCTCGGATTGACATACGATAAGCAATGGCGGCGCGAGAGCCTCATCGGAGGCGTTGGCTTTACGATAGACGGCTATTATAATAGAGTGAAGGACAAGATAGTGGCGTATCCCAAGGGGCAGCAATTCCGCTGGACGATGCTCAATCTGGGATTGGTGGATATCCGTGGCGTTGATGTCAGCGCCAAGCTGTTGTTGCGTCCGCTCACGGATATGGAGCTGACGTTGAGGTGTCAGTACACCTATCAGCGTGCTATAGATATCACCAATCCGGCCGACAATTATTATAGACACCAAATACCATACATACCGCATCATTCAGGCTCGGCGATAATCAATGCGCAGTGGCTTGGCTGGGCCGTGAATTACAGTTTTATATATGTGGGGTCGCGCTATAATCAGCAAGAGAACATACGCTATAACTACACTCAGCCATGGTACACGTCAGATGTGACTATCCAGCGCGATTTCAGCATCAGGCGTGTGGCATTGCGCGCTATGCTTGAAATCAACAACCTGCTGAGCCAAGATTATGATGTGATAATCAACTATCCTATGCCCAAGCGCAATTTTAGGATTACGCTGTCAGTGGAGATATGAGCGATAGATATATTAACGTCACCCGATGATGAATAAGACTCTTTTCATTTCATTTATAAATTTTCTGCCGCTCCTGATGGTGACCACGGGCTGTCGCGATGACGAGCTCGTGGTGCCTACGGAGTATGATATCGTGGGGGAAGCGCCGGCAGCGGGCACCACGATACGCGGCTTTTATGTGCTCAACGAGGGCAATATGGGCTCAAACAAATGCACGATTGACTATATGGATTACTTCACCGGGCTGTATGCGCGCAACATATATCCCGAGCGCAATCCCACTGTGGTGAAAGAGCTCGGCGATGTAGGCAATGACATAGCCATCTACGGCTCTAAGCTATATGCCGTGATAAATTGCTCACACAAAGTGGAGGTGATGGATGCCGCCACCGGCGTTAGGTTGGGTCAGATAGATATCCCCAATTGCCGCTACATCACCTTTTATAGGGGTGATGCCTATGTCAGCTCGTATGTGGGACCCGTGCTTATTGACCCCGACGCGCCCAAAGGCGCTGTGTATAAGGTGGATACCCTGACACTCACCGTCAAGGATAGAGTGACCGTGGGCTATCAGCCCGAGGAGATGGCTATCGTCGATGACTATATGTATGTGGCCAACAGCGGTGGCTATCGAGCCCCCGATTACGACAACACGGTGTCGGTGATACAGCTCGTGGACTTTAAGCAGACACAGCAGATACCGGTGGGCATCAATCTGCATCGGTGCCGGCGCGACCGCTATGGCAAGCTGTGGGTGACCTCGCGCGGCAATTACGCCGATGTGCCGTCGCGGCTATATGTGCTCGACAAGAAGCCGGGCTACAACAAGATGGAGGTGGTGGATACGATTGATGTGGCTTGTTCGGAGATGGCGTTCAGGGGCGACAGCCTGTACTACTACGCCACGGAGTGGAACAATTACAGCTCTTCCAATACCATCACTTATGGCATCATAGATATCATGACACACAAGGTCGTTGCCGACAACTTTATCAGCGATGGCAGCGAGAACGATATCACCGTGCCCTACGGCATAGCGATACACCCCGACACTGGCGATATCTTTGTGACAGATGCAAAAAATTATGTTAGTAGCGGCACTCTGTATTGCTATGACAGTCGTGGACGCCGCAAATGGAGTGTGCGCACGGGCGATATCCCGGCACACATAGTGTTTTTACCGCTATCGTTATGCAAGCAAGGCAATTAGATTTTATAATTTGTGCGGCAGCGCTGTGCTTGGCCGCCTCGTGCAGCGAAATCCCCACGGTGAGTCTCGGCATCGATGATTATTACCGCGTGTGCCGTATGCAGAAGCTGCCCTTGTCTCCGGCTCTCAGCGGCGAGCGTTATGAGTGGCGCGTAGATGGCTCGTTGGTGAGCACCGACCGCGAGTATATCTTCTTGAGCGCCGATGAGGAATTATACACCATCACGCTTGATATCATAGATGAGCTGACGCCTTATCACCATCAATTCACAGTGAGTGTGCAGCATGAGGAGGTGGAGTATAGCCCCTACATCAGCCGGGTCTATGAATATTGCCCGGCTCCGGGACAGTTTGTCAATACCATGCCTCAATATGAGCCGGGCGACACCTCCGATGATATGGTCAGGAAGGCCGAGGAGAGTATCAGCGGCACTAATGATATAATGATAACGCTCGGGGGATATGGCGGATATGTGACCTTTGGCTTTGACCATACGGTCATCAACAGAGACGGCTACGACTTCAGGGTATGGGGCAATTGCTTTTATGAGCTTACCGAGCCTGATGTGGCGGGAGGCTCGGCCGAGCCCGGCATAGTGATGGTCAGCTACGATGCTAATTGCAACGGCGTGCCTGATGATGAATGGTATGAGCTTGCAGGCAGTGAATATGACAATAGCCTCACGGTGCATGATTATGCTATTACATATCGGCGACCGAGCGATGACTCGTTGGATATCTCTTGGACTGACTCTCGCGGCAGTGAGGGCGTCCTGCCCAAGAATATGTATCATAAGCAGCCATACTATCCGCAGTGGGTCGCCGCCGAGGCTCTGACCTTCAGCGGCTCATTGCTCCCTCCCAACGGCATCGATAAGAGTGGCTCGGGCACGTATTACGTGCTGTACTCCTATGCGTGGGGCTACGTTGACAATCACCCCAACGAATATGCCGACCTCAACTCGTTTGACATCGACAATGCCGTTGACGCCTCGGGGCGCAAGGTGCGATTGCCGGGCATCGATTTCGTGCGTGTCTATACGGCCGTCAATCAGGTGTGCGGCTGGATTGGCGAGACCTCTACGGAGCTGTCGCGCGCGCAAGACTTGAATTTGCAGACTAATGATATTAAAAACCAATAAATTACCGAATATGAAACGACTAATGATTATCACTGCGGTGGCTATGGCGGCGCTGACGCTGCGAGGCTTCACCGTGGATTTCAGCCGCATCAGGCATTGGGCCGGGAGCGGCGACAGCGAGGCGGCGCTGGTGGTGCAATTTGCCGACGGCAAGAGCAGCGATGCCTATGTCTGGGGCTATCGCTTTGACGCCGACGCCACGCCCACGGCCGAGGATATGTTCAGAGCCGTGGCCGCAGAGAGCGGCGACTTGGTGTTGCTGACGCAATACACCGGCTATATGGGCAACACGGTGTGTGGCATAGGCCACAGCCCCGCGAGCGATGATGTGCTCGGCGCCCTGCGTTATGACTTTGACGCGGCTGTCGAAGATGGTTCAATCTCGTTTGGCTACTATACCCCTAACGCTACCATGGGGCAGACGTCGGCGCCCGGGGGCAGCGCCCCTGATTACTGCTATGATGCCATCGCGGCGGCGGAGCAGTCACACATCATAGAGCACCCGCTTGATGCAGCGACATACGGCTATGCCTGTTACGACTATGATTACTGGCAGCTCGATGATGTCGCAACAGATGACCTGGCAATACACTGGAATTCAGGGTGGTATGTGGGATACTGGAGCTACTGGGTAGGAGGCGCTGACAGCGCTTCGCTGGGCTATTCGGCGTGGGGCATCACGTCGGTGCCGGTAAGCGACCAAGCGGTCCACGCCTTCAAGTATCTGCTACTGTCTGAGCCTGATGCCTCCACCGGCGCCTCGACGCAGTGGGGTAGTCTCAACTATCATCACTACCTTGAGCCGGAGCCGGAACCCGACCCCGATGCCGGCATCGCCACGCTATTTGTCGATACTGAGTCAAGGCGCAAGCGCATAGAGTATTATCGTATTGACGGCACTGCCGTAGGCAGCGATGCCGCGGCTTTGCGCCAGGGAGTGTATCTGCGCCGCCAAGGGTCGCAAGTGACAAAAATACTAATCAACTAATCTCACAATCAATAATTTACGCGATGAAAAAATTATTACTAACATTTGCCGCAATAGCTGTATTTGGCTATGTCGGCAATGCAGAGGTGCTGACCAGTGTCAGCACCGGAGCCTCGCAAGCCACGCTCACCGTGACTTGGGGCGACCAAAAAGCTATCGACAACCTGTCGATGGGAGTGAATTTTGACGATGGCGCCACGGTGGCCGACATCGTGGCCGCCGCATTGGCGGGCGATGCACGCCTGTATGCCTTGCGCGCCGGCAGCGACTATGTGGCCTTTGGCTTTGACACCGACGGCAATTTCACCTCGTCAGTGACGCTTGACGGCGCGGCCTTGCCTCTGGTCGATGGTGTGTCAACGGTGTCGGGCGATTACACCGCCGCCAAGGCCACTGTAGAATATGACCACTGGCAGCTCAATAGCGCCGCCATGTCATGGCAGGTGTTTATCGGCGACACGGCGGCTTCGTGGAGCGATGCCGTGAGCGCCGCCGATGACATCTCATTGGTATATACAGCCCGCGGCACCACTGCACGCCCCGCGCGCGAGTATGTGTTTGACCTGCGGCCTTCTGACCAAACCGGCATCTGGCTCCTTGATAATTGGGCCATTAAGGCCGTCAAAGGCGAGGTGATGCCTATGCTGCGGCAGCGAGGGCGGCTATGTGCGGTCGTGCACATTCTCCTATACCGATGACGCCGGCGAGGCTCTCGGCACGCCCTACGTGATGTTGGCATTGTCAAACCCATCTAAGGGCAACGCCGCCGCCACGGTGTCGGCAGCCAACGGCGTAGGTGTGATGAATGTCACCGCAAAGGCTTACTTCGTAAATAGCGCCACTAACGGATATGTCCAAGCAGAGGGCTCATGCGCCCTCACCGTGGGCGTAGATAATTACGTCACCGATATCATAGTCAACGGCTATGAAGATGGGCAGCCCATTGAGCTTGAGGCTATGGGCGTCCTTGCCATCCCGTCGCTCACCTTTGAGCCGGCCGATGCTGACTTGCAGGTGGCGAGCTTCACGTTCTCTGACCCGGAGATGGTGACCACATATTATGTGGGGTCAAATAAGGTGACATATTTAGTGGCTCATAAAGAGGGGTCGTGCACTATGACGATAACCTCAGGCGATGGTAATGTCACCAAAGAAGTGACCATCAACGTCAAGGGCTATGAAGAGCCTCTCGAAGCCGGATATGACAGCGGTTTGCTGTGGCTCAATGAAGAATGGTTTGGCCACACCAGCGGCTCAATCAACTATATTGATGCAGACCGCGATGTGCATTACCGCGCCTACGAGGCTGTCAACGACGGCCGTGCCTTCGGCGCTACTTCTCAATTTGCCACCGTGTGGGCCGACAAGCTCATAGTGATGTCAAAGCAAGCCTGGGACCCCGGCGACACCCGCACCATTGACAACAACGGCGGCCGCGTGGTGGTGGCTGATGCCAAGACGATGGAGCGCCTCGCCTCGTTTGACAATATCGGTGGCGACGGCCGTGCCTGCGCCGGCGTGTCACCCACGAAAGTGTATCTGACTCATGCCGCCGGTGTCAGAGCTCTCGACCTGAGCACGATGACGCTCGCGGAGGCCGACATCGAGGGCCTGCCCGCCGGCAGCACTTACAGCGGACAGTATGGCAACATCACGGTGAGCGGCAATCACGCTTTCGTGGCAGTGCAGAGCAAGGGTATTGTCATAATCAATACCGATACTGACAGCTTTGAGACGCTCATCGACAAGACGAGCATAGCCACTGTGGTGACCACGCCCGATGGCAAGGTATGGTATGCCGCCGGCACTGAGGCCGGCTGCATCGACCCGGCCACCCTTGAGGTGACGCGCACGGTGACTCTGCCCGTGTCTGTATCGGCTCAGTGGGGCAGCTGGCGCAATGTGAGCTTCTTTGCCAGCCCCAACAGCAACGAGCTGATATTTAACGCAATGGGAGGCTGGTCGGCAACACCTAATCTGTATCGATGGAATATTGATGAGGTGGAAGACCCGTCAACGCTGGAGCCTATCTATACCTACGATAGCAGCAGCGACTATGGCTCAATGTATGGCTGCTCGGGCTATGACCCCCACACCGATGAATTTGTCTTTGCCACCAGCTTGGGCTACGGATACCTCAGCCTCTACAATTGGCTGCATTTTGTAGATGCCCAAAGCGGTGAAGTCAAGGCCGTGAAAGAGCTTTCGCAGTATTGGTGGTTCCCGGCTATGCCTGTGTTGCCTGACA
>JAEDNZ010000084.1 GCA_016302215.1 Muribaculaceae bacterium | reverse complement strand
TCGCTCGTGGCCTTGGAGCGCCTGCACGAGGCCAAAGCGCCCTTGGCAGCGGCTGAGGGGCGCGGCGTGGCTGATGCCTCGCGGCTGTTAGCGCGGATTGCCTTTGATGAGTATGACATTGACGCTGCCGAGGAGCACATAGCATCATACCATCGCCTTGTGGCTAAGAGCAAGAAGTCGCCCTCAGCCGAAGTGGAGGCATTGGAGAGTAAGTTAGTGATAATGCGCAATATGCTCGACAGGGTAGAGAAGGTGGAGGTCATTGACTCGGTGGTCGTTGATGCCGATGATTTCTTCAGATACTACAAGCTATCACCCGAGGCCGGCACGCTGGCTCTGCGCGACGATGCCTCGTCGGCCTTGGAGCTGTCGTTTACGCCACAAGACCGCAGCGCCATCTATTATGCTGCGCGCGAAAGCGCTGATGAGAACTACGCCCTGGTGTCATCGGGCGTCCTTGACGACGGCTCGGTGGAGGCGCCTCACCCCTTGGCAGGCGAGCTCAGCGAGGGCGGCAACGCCGTGTGCCCGTTTCTGCTCACTGACGGCGTCACGCTATATTATGCCACTGACGGCGATACGAGCCTGGGCGGATATGACATATACATGACACGCCGCGGCGACGACGGTTTTTTGAACCCGCAGAATGTGGGTATGCCCTACAACTCGCCTTTTGACGACTACCTCCTGGCGATTGACGATGTCACCGGTGTGGGGTGGTGGGCCACTGACCGCAATCAGATACCCGGCAAGGTCACAATCTACATCTTCAAGCCATCGGAGATGCGCGTCAACTACGAGCCTGACGATGCCGATATAGCCTCCTACGCGCGCTTGTCGTCAATACGCGCCACTCAGCCTGACGATGCCGACTACACTGAGCTGCAGGCGCGCCTGAGTGCCCTCGGCGAAGCGGGCACAGCCACGGGCGCCACGGGCGGCACTGCCACTTTTGAGCTGTCGCTGGGCAATGGCCGAGTGTATCATCGGCTCTCTGACTTTAAGAACGCATCAGCCCGGCGCTCGATGTCGGAGCTACTGTCGTGGCTTGACGAGCGCCGCGCCGCCGCTCAGCGCCTCGACGCCATGCGAGAGCAATACCGCTGCGGCAACAAGACCATCGCCGGCAGCATCTTGTCGGCCGAGCAGCAGCTTACGGTCATGGACGCCCGGATAATGCAGCTGCGCAACACCGTAATCCGTCAAGAGCAATACGGCCGATAGCCATCTCTTCGTAATCATAACCATCATTTACCCTCCTCACTACCTATTCAATACCATGACCGCCTTTCTGATATCCCTGGCCGTGCTTGTCGCCGGATACGTCTTATACGGCCTCTTGACAGAGCGCATCTTCGGCATAGATAAGAACCGCGAGACCCCGGCGTACAGCCAACGTGACGGCATAGACTATATCCCTATGCCCACATGGAAAGTGTTTCTGATACAGTTTCTCAACATCGCCGGCCTTGGCCCTATTTTCGGCGCTATCATGGGCGTGATGTATGGCCCGGCCTCGTTTATCTGGATAGTGGCGGGCACCATCTTTGGCGGCGCGGTGCACGACTATGTGTCAGCGATGATGTCGCTGCGCAGCGGCGGGCTGTCGTTGCCTGAGCTGGTAGGCGACCAATTAGGTCTGGGCATCAAGCAGCTGATGCGCGTGTTCTCGGTGCTGCTGATGATATTGGTAGGCTCGGTATTTGTCTTTACGCCGGCCGATATCATAGCTGGCATGACGCCCGAAAGCCTTGACCGCACCTTCTGGATAGTGGTGATTTTTGCATACTATATATTGGCCACTCTGATGCCTATTGACAAGATAATAGGCCGCTTCTATCCGATATTCGGCGTGGCGTTGCTGTTTATGGCAGTGGCGTTGCTGGTGATACTGCTTGTCGGCGGGCATGACATACCTGTAGGCTTTGAAGACGGGCTTGCGAGCCGCTATGGCGATGATGCACACCCGGTGTTCCCGATGATGTTTGTGAGCATCGCCTGCGGTGCTATCTCCGGATTTCATGCCACCCAGTCGCCGATGATGGCACGCTGCTTGAAGAATGAGCGGCTCGCGCGACCGGTGTTTTTCGGCGCCATGGTGGCCGAGGGCCTTGTGGCGCTGATATGGGCTGCCGCCACTATCGCCTTTACCGGCGGTTATGCCGAGCTGAAGGCTTTCTTTGCCGACGGCGGCACACCGGGAGCGCTCGTTCACAATATATCCATGACGTGGCTCGGCGGCTTGGGCGGCGTGTTAGCATTGCTCGGCGTAGTGGCAGCCCCGATAACCACGGGCGACACCGCCTTGCGGTCGGCGCGCCTCATCGCCGCCGATATGCTCAAGGTGAGCCAGAAGACGCTGGTGCGCCGCCTCGCTGTGTCGATACCGCTGTTTGGCTTGGCCTTTGTGGTGATGATGATTGACTTCAATGTGCTGTGGCGCTACTTCGCTTGGTGCAATCAGACTCTGGCTATGTTTACCCTGTGGGCTGCGAGCGTATATCTTGCGCGCCACCATAAGGCATATATCATCACCCTCATACCTGCGCTGTTTATGACCATGACATGCCTCACATATCTGCTCTTTGCTCGCAGCCCCGAGGGATTGGGCCTGGACTACAATGTGGCATTCATCGTGGCGGGGTGTGTCAGCGCCGCGTGCTTGACACTGTTTGTGCGGTATGTGGTAAGACTAAATACCGGCGTTATCAAAGATGAAGTCAGATATTAAGACACTTGAGCTGTTAGCGCCTGCCAAGGACTATGACACCGCCGTGGCGGCCATACGCCATGGCGCCGATGCAGTATATATCGGCGGCCCGGCATTTGGTGCTCGCGCCGCTGCCGGCAATAGCATGGCCGACATAGCTCGGCTCTGCGACTATGCCCATCGCTTTGGCGTGAAGGTGTATGTGACGCTCAATACCATAATCTATGACAGCGAGCTGGCCGAGGTCCGAGCCTTGGTGAGCGAGTATTATCGTATAGGCGTAGATGCCCTCATCGTGCAGGATATGGCACTGATGCAGATGGCTCTGCCGCCGATAGCGCTGCACGCCAGCACGCAGTGCGACACGCGCACTCCCGCCAAGGCCGCTATGCTTGCCGCCGCCGGCTTCTCGCAGATAGTGGTTGCGCGCGAACTGTCGCTGACAGAGCTGCGCGATGTTGCCGCCGCCGTGCCATCAGTGGCGATAGAGGCCTTTGTGCATGGGGCGCTGTGTGTATGCTACAGCGGCGATTGCCAGGCCAGCTATGTTACCACCGGGCGCAGCGCCAATCGCGGCGAGTGCGCGCAGATATGCCGATTGGCCTATGACCTCGTTGACGGGGCGGGTAGGGTCATCAGCGCCTCGCGGCACTTCTTGTCGCTCAAAGATATGTGCCGCCTTGACCACTTGCAGGCGATGATTGATGCCGGTGTGTCGTCATTTAAGATAGAGGGGCGCCTCAAAGATGCGGGGTATGTAAAAAATGTGGTGGCGGCATATTCGCAGGCCCTCGATAATATTGTTGCCGCCTCAGCGGGCCGATATGTACGCGCCTCGTCAGGGCGCGTCGCTCATAATTTCGAGCCTGACGTAGCCAAGAGCTTCAATCGCGGTTTTACCGACTATTTCCTCACCGGTCAGCGCCGGCGGCCGGGTGCAATAGCTAATTTTGCTACGCCCAAATGGGTGGGCGAGGGCGTCGCCACGGTGCTCCGCCGTGCGGGCAAGCGCCTCGAAGTGAAATACATCGGTAGCCGCCGCTTTGCCAATGGCGATGGCATAGGATACTTTGACGCGCAAGGGCGCTTTTGCGGCGTGCGCATCAATCGCGCCGAGGCCGATAGTGTGTTTCTCGCTCAAGAGGCCGAGGTGCCAAAAGGTGCCAAGCTATATCGCAATGCTGATAAAGAGTGGCTCGACACGCTGTCGCGCCGCGATGAGGAGCGCAAGCTGAGACTGGATATGGAGCTGCGCGCCATCGGTGGCGACCGCGGCATAGCTCTGCGCCTGAGTGATGAGCGTGGCTGCAAGGCCGAGGTGGCTGAGTGGCTGCCGCTGACACCCGCCGACAGCGCCGGCCAGGAGCAGCAGCGTCGCCGTGTGCTGGAGCGCCTGGGCAACACTATCTATTGCGCCGGCACTATCGAGGACTATGTGGGCAACGTCTTTGTTGCCGCATCGGTGCTTACCGCCTTGCGTCGCCGTGCTCTGGAGAGCCTGGAGCGAGCCTCCAGAGCTACATACACATACGACTATCGCCGCGCGCCATCGCCCGACTTTGCCACACCGCAGACCCTGACGCGCCACGACAACGTGGCCAACGCGGCGGCCGCAGCATTTTATCGCAAGCATGGCACACGCGTCATCGAGCGCGCCATCGAGGTGGCTCAGCCGACAACGGCCTCCGACGTCAGGGTGATGACCACACGCTATTGCCTGCGCCGCGAGATGGGTGCATGCCTGCTCGACAAAGTCGGCGCCGACACGTTGCCCCGGGAGCTATATCTCAGAGCGCCGATAGGCGATTTCCGCCTCGACTTTGACTGCCGCAACTGCGAGATGCATCTGCTGAGGACCACCCGGTTGAAAGAAATTCACGACAAATAATCCAAGGTATTGTCAATCAATGAAATAAAACAATTGTTGCATAAGCCGACAAAATTTGCTAAATTTGCAGACAAAACCATTTTAACCCTTTAGTCAAACAATTATTAAACAAACTTTTCAGCACAATGAATAAAGCACGAATTCTTGTCACCGGAGGCACCGGATACATCGGCTCTCACACCACGGTAGAGCTTATCAACGCCGGCTATGATGTGGTAATCATCGACAACTTGTCAAACTCTAACCGCGAAGTGCTCGATGGCATCGAGGCCATCACCGGTGTGCGCCCCGCCTTTGTAGAGGCTGACTGTACCGACGCAGCCGCTCTGCGCAAGCTCTTTGAGGACTATCCCGGCATCAAAGGCATCATCAACTTTGCGGCAAGCAAGGCTGTGGGCGAATCTGTGCAAAAGCCCATACTTTACTATCGCAACAACCTCAATACCTTGATGAACCTGCTCGAGCTTATGCCTGAGTTTGGTGTCAAAGGCTTTGTCTTCTCATCGTCGTGCACCGTCTATGGCGAGCCTGACGTCAACCCGGTGACCGAGGCGTCTCCCATCAAGCAAGCCACCTCGCCTTATGGCAACACCAAGCAGATAAGCGAGGAGGTGATAAGCGACTTCGTGCGCTCGGGCGCTCCCATCTCATCTATCATACTGCGCTATTTCAATCCCGTAGGCGCCCACCCCTCGGCGCTCATCGGCGAGCTGCCCAATGGTGTGCCTCAAAACCTTATACCCTATCTGACACAGACCGCTATCGGCATACGTAAGGAGCTGAGTGTCTTTGGCGATGACTACAACACGCCAGACGGCTCATGTATCCGCGACTTCATCAATGTCGTTGACCTCGCCAAGGCTCATGTCATTGCAGTGGAGCGTCTCATCGAGGATAAGACCGAGACTCCTATCGAAATCTTTAACCTCGGCACGGGCAACGGTGTGTCGGTGCTTGAGCTTATCAATACCTTTGAGAGCGCCACCGGCGTCAAAGTGCCGCATAAGATTGTGGGCCGGCGCGAGGGCGATATCGAGAAGGTATGGGCCAACCCGCAGCGCGCCAACGAGGTGCTCGGCTGGAAGGCTGAGACGCCGCTTGCCGATACTATGAAGTCGGCATGGAAGTGGCAACTCGCACTGCGTGAGCGTGGCATCATGTGATTTGTCTTCGTCATATTATACCCCCTGTTATTCTCATCTTCTCCTCTCCCCTCTTCTTTTTACCATTGCATATAGCAACCCTTGTCAAATAATATGCCATGAACACCAGAGCTTGTATCATATCCGCCATGATGGCCGTGGCCTTCGGCGCCGCCGCGCTGACACCGCGCCAAGAGATAGCCGCTATGCCTGAGAAGGCCGGCGGCGTGTATTACGCCTACCCGGTGACCACCGTGACGGTCACGCCTCCGCCGGCCGGCTATGAGCCTTTCTATATCAGCCACTACGGGCGCCACGGCTCGCGCTATCTGATAAGCGATAATGACTATCAGTCGGTGATTGACGTGATGCGCCGGGCTGCCGATGCCGGAGCGCTGACGCCTATGGGCCTTGATGTGCTCTGCCGGCTCGACTCGGTGTTTGGCGAGGCGCAGGGGCGCGGCGGCGAGCTCACGCCGCTGGGCACCCGTCAGCACAAAGCCATAGCACACCGCATGATAGAGAACTACCCCGAGGTGTTTGCCGCCGATGCGCGTGTCACGGCATGCTCTACGGTGGTGATGCGCTGCGCTCACTCTATGTTTGCCTTCATCGAGGGCCTCAAGGAGGTCAATCCGGCGCTGCAGGTGCCGCGCGAGTCAAGCAACCGTAATATGCACTTCCTGAACTATCATAGCGCCGAATCGGGCAAATACAGTAGCGACAAAGGCCCATGGTATCAAGACTATAAGCGCTTTCAGCGCGCTAAGGTCAATCCCGCGCGGTTGATGAGCCTGCTGTTTGCCGATGCAGAGTATCTGCGCCGCTATGTTGATCAAGAGGCGCTGATGTGGGGCCTGTATTGGGTAGCTGTGGATATGCAGAATATGGAGACCAAGCTCAGCTTCTTTGACATCTTCACTACCGATGAGCTTGCTGACCTGTGGGAGGTGATTAACTTTAGCTTCTATGCCACAAATTCGTCATATCCGCTTGCCGAGGGGCAGCACGTCATCAATTCGCGCAATCTGGTGGCCGACATCATCACCCGTGCCGACCAATGTATAGCTGATGGCGGCCACGGTGCGGCGCTGCGCTTTGGCCATGACGGCAACATAGTGCCTCTGACGGCTATCCTCGGCCTTGACGGCTGCTATGGCGCCGAGACTGAGCCGGAGCGCGTGGCGCAGGCTTGGGTCAGCTATAAGATATCGCCTATGGCCTCGAATGTGCAGATTGTGCTCTATCGCAACGCCGCCGGCGAGGTGATAGCCAAAGTATTGCACAACGAGCGAGAGACTGCCGTGCCCGAGGTGGCCACGGATATGTTCCCGTTCTATAAGTGGGACGATTTGAAAACCTATTGGAGTAAGAAGTAAAGACCTTGCACTGATGATACTAATGCCCAAGGCCAAGATTAATCTTGGCCTTTACATATTGAGACGACGGCCCGATGGCTACCATGACGTGACCACGGTGATGGTGCCTATCGGCTGGAGCGACGTGTTAGAGGTGGTGCCGAGCGCCACAGGCGTCACCACGCTCACCGTCAGCGGCCGCGCCGTGGATTGCCCCACTGAGAAAAACCTGGTAATAAAGGCTTACCGCGCCCTCAAGGCCGTCGTGGCTGATTTGCCGCCGGCTGATATCTATCTCCACAAGATAGTGCCCGATGGAGCCGGCCTCGGCGGCGGTAGCGCCGATGCAGCCGCCACGATAGTGGGGCTTAACGAGGTCTTTAATCTCGGCCTGAGCATAGAGCGGATGCAGACTGTGGCGGCTACGGTGGGCGCCGACTGCCCCTTCTTTATACGCTGCGAGCCGGCATTAGCCACCGGCACGGGCACTACACTCGCCGAGGCCGCGGTGCCGGGCATCGAGGGTATGGCAATCACCGTGGCCAAGGCCAAGACCGAGAGTGTGCCTACGGCGCAGGCCTATGCCGGAGTGACACCTTGCGACCGCCCTACTGACGGCTTGCTCGCTGACCTCGCCCGGCATCCGAGGCTGTGGAGTGCAAGCAATGTGTGCAATGACTTTGAGCCTCATATCATGCAGCTGCGTCCCGAGATACGCCGCGTCAAAGATGCTATGACAGCCGGCGGCGCTTGCTACGGCGCAATGTCAGGCTCCGGCGCCGCCGTGTTCGGTTTGTTTGATGATATGGCTGCTGCGACAGCCGTGGCTGACAGCTTGTCGGCGTGGTGCGACACGTGGTGCGGCACGCTCTGACTTTTGCCCTAAAACGTCTGCTTTACTATGTGATAAATGCCAAAGTGTGCACTTTGGCAAAGTTTTTGTTGTGTATTTAGGAGACTAAAACGAATATGACTATGAGCAAAAAAGAATATGAAAGCGCCAAGGCGAGTGAAGCTCCCGAGGCTGCTGCTGA
>JAEDNZ010000083.1 GCA_016302215.1 Muribaculaceae bacterium | reverse complement strand
TCGGCAAGCCGGGCACCACGATGTTTGCCACGGACTCCACCTTCTGCATCGCCCTCAATCACTACCTGGGCGAGAACTATCGCGGCTATATGGGCTTTGATGCCTATCAGCGCGTCACCAAGACACCGGCGATGCTGCCCTACGATATCGCCGAGGCACTCGTGGCTCTGCGCTATCACGCGCCGGACAGCTGCCGGCACGACAATGTGGCATCGCGGCTTCTGCGCGAGGGCGCTCTCATAGAGGCCAAGATGCGATTGGTGTCAGATGCCGACGCGGCGCATGCGTTGGGCTATCTGCCCGAGCAATATGAGTGGCTGGAGCAGCACGAGGCTGAGCTGTGGCGCGCTATGGTGTGTCGCAAGCTCGTGTATTCGACTAATCCGCGCATCATAAGCAGCTTGTTTGCCCCCGGGCCATTCACGCGCGAGCTGTCGGAATACACCCCCGGGCGCGCCGGTCGCTACATAGGCTATAAGATAGTCAAAGCCTACCTCAAGAGTCACCCGGAGGCCACGCTGCTCGATGTGCTCACGCCGGCATTTTATGCCGATGCTGCAAAGGTCATCGGCGAGGCTGACTATCAGCCGTGATGCTGGGATTAGGCTAATTGGATAATAAGAATGGCGCCCCGCATAATGGGCGCCATTGTTGTGAATAGCGGGAAGTATTAGCTACTTATTTCTTGAGATTTTCGATTGCCTTTGCGGCATCGTTGGCAGCCTTGACGGCGTCGTCAGCGGCCTGTAGGGCTGCTTTGGCATTTTCGATGGCCTCTTTGCCCTCGCACTTGCCGCAAGAGGCACAGTCGCCGGTACATTCGTCAAGAGAGCTCATGACAGAATCGGCAGCGAGGCTTACCATCTGATTTGCAGCTCCGCAAGCGCCCGACACGAAAGCAGCGACGTCGGGGTTTTGAGCCTGCACCTTCTCGACGAATTGCTGCATGAAAGAGGCAGCCTCGTCATACTTGCCTTCAGCGGCGAGCTTATCGGCATAGGCAATGGCCTCCTCGGCATAGGCCTTGAGGCTGTCGGGATTGGTAGTTGCCTCGACCTTTGCCTTGATGGCGTCGCCCTCGTTGGCGGGCGCAGCCGGAGTCTTGGAGCCGCAAGCACTGAGCATCACGGCGGCTCCGAAGGCCAGAATAGCAATCTTTATATTATTCATATTCGAGCTGATTATTTGAAGTTTGACATTATGATATCATAGGCATTGTCGAGGCCTTCGGCATCCTTACCGCCGGCTTGCGCGAAGCCTGGCTGGCCGCCGCCACCGCCTTTGATGGCCTTGGCGGCCTCTCGTACTATGGCCGAGGCGTTAAGGTCAGTGGCCTTGACGGCATCGTCAGTTAGCATGACGGTGAGCAGTGGCTTGCCGGCGAAGTCTTGCGTAGCGCCGACAAATGCCACGGGCTCTTGTGCACGTGCTCTGAGGCTGAATGCTACGTTCTTGACGACGTCGGGCACAAATTTGCCTTTTAGGACAGCTACCTTTACGGAGCCGAACGAAAGGGCACGTTGCAGCAGCTCTGCGGCCATATTGTTGACGCGCTCGGCGAGCTGCTCCTCCACTTGCTTGCGGAGGGTGGCGTTTTCCTCGATGTATTTGCGCATTGCTTGGGCGAGGTCCGGAGCGTTGTTGAGCATCGATGAGAGCACATGCATCTTGTCGCTGATGTCGTCGAAGACGTCTTCCACGGCATCGCCGGTGATGGCCTCGATGCGGCGAATGCCGGCTGCGATGCTGCTCTCAGAGATGATTTTTATCATGCCGATATTGCCGGTGTTGTCAACGTGAGTGCCGCCGCAAAGCTCCACGGAGCTGCCATATTTGATGACGCGCACTTCATCGCCATATTTCTCGCCGAAGAGAGCCATGGCACCCATCTGGCGTGCCTCGGCGATAGGCACGCATCTGTGCTCGTCGCGAGCGATGGCGAGGCGCACGCGCTTGTTGGCGAGGCGCTCCACGCGCGACAGCTCTTCAGGCGTCACCTTCTGGAAATGCGAGAAGTCAAAGCGGAGGCTCTGCGCCGTGACCAATGAGCCTTTCTGCTCTACGTGAGTGCCGAGCACCTCGCGCAGGGCCTCGTGGAGGAGGTGAGTGGCGGTGTGGTTGCGCGACACGGCGAGGCGTGCCTCTCGGTCAATGGCTGCCTTGAAGGTAGAAGTGGGGTCAGCGGGCAGAGTCTTGGTCAGGTGCACGCCCATGCCATTCTCGCGCTTGGTGTCGTAGATTTCAATCACCTGACCCGAGGCTGTGTCGGTGAGCGAGCCACGGTCTCCGACCTGGCCGCCCATTTCGGCGTAGAAAGGCGTCTCGGCGAGGACTATTTGATAGAACTCTTGGTTTTTCTGTTTCACCTTGCGGTAGCGCAGTATGGTGGTGTCGATGTCGTAGCTGTCATATCCGACGAATACTTGCTCGCCATCGTGTATGGTGACCCAGTCAGAAGTCTCGACGGCGGCGGCATTGCGAGCGCGCTGCTTCTGGGCAGCCATCTCCTCGTCGAAGCCGGCTTGGTCGAGTGTCATGCCGTTTTCCTTGAGTATCAGGGAAGTGAGGTCGAGAGGGAAGCCGTAGGTGTCGTATAGTGTGAAAGCCTGTCGGCCGGAAATCTCGTTGAGGCCCTGCTTGCGTGCGGCGTCCATGGCGTCGTCGAGCAGTCGCATGCCATTCTCGAGGGTGCGTAGGAAAGAGTCCTCCTCCTCCTTGATGACACGCATAATCAGGTCGCGCTGGCTCGGGAGCTCGGGGTAAGCCTCACCCATGCTGTCGATGAGTGTATCTACGAGGCGGTACATGAATGCGGCTTTTTGTCCGAGGAAGGTGTAGGCATACCGGACAGCGCGGCGCAAGATGCGGCGAATGACGTATCCTGCCTTGGCATTAGATGGCATCTGATTGTCGGCGATAGAGAATGCTATGGTGCGCACATGGTCGGCGATGACACGCATCGCTACATCTACCTTTGCATCGTCGCCGTATCGCATGCCAGAGAGGTCGGCGATTTTGGATATCAGCGGGGTGAATACGTCGGTGTCGTAGTTGGAGGTCTTGCCCTGGAGAGCCATGCAGAGGCGTTCAAATCCCATGCCGGTGTCAATCACTTTTGCGGGGAGTGGCTCGAGCGAGCCGTCGGCCTTGCGGTTGTACTGCATGAAGACGAGGTTCCAAATCTCGATGACCTGTGGGTGGTCATGGTTGACCATCTTCTCGCCGGGGATAGCTGCTCGCTCGGCGTCAGAGCGCAGGTCGATGTGTATCTCAGAGCAAGGTCCGCAGGGGCCGGTGTCGCCCATCTCCCAGAAGTTGTCGTGCTTGTTGCCGTTGATGATATGGTCGGCGGGCAGGTGACGCAGCCAGAAAGAGGCGGCTTCGTCATCGCGCGAGAGGCCTTCGTCAGGCGAGCCCTCAAACACCGTGGCATAAAGGCGCTCGGGGTTTAGGTGCAGCACATCAACGAGATATTCCCAAGCAAACTCGATGGCTTCTTCCTTAAAGTAATCGCCGAAAGACCAGTTGCCAAGCATCTCAAACATGGTGTGGTGGTATGTGTCCATACCCACCTCTTCGAGGTCGTTGTGCTTTCCGCTGACGCGCAGGCACTTCTGCGAGTCGGCCACGCGCTGATATTTAGCCACTTTGTTGCCGAGAATGATGTCCTTGAACTGATTCATGCCGGCATTAGTAAACATCAGAGTGGGGTCATCTTTGATAACCATAGGAGCCGAGGGCACGATGTGGTGACCTTTAGACTCGAAAAAGTCCTTGAATGATTGGCGTATTTCCTTTGCTGTAAGCATTTTGTATTTATTATTTAGAGAAACAGTTTAGGCTGTTTCATTATTATTTATTATCTTTGCGAGTGAAAAACAGTGCAAAATTAGTCAAAACACGCTGAATTTGCAACCTAAATTATCATAAACCGCTAATAATGACCGATAGATAAGGGAATAAAGTGCGCCTGAAGTCGTTTTTTAAATATAATCCCGTCACAGACCAGTACGAGCGAGTGTATCCCACTCGTCGCGAACGCATCATGGCGTCGTCGCGGCAGTATTTGGTAGGTGCCGTCATCGGCATCGGTGTCTTTGCCGCGGCATATTTCATCTTCGACTTCCCACGTGAGCGTCAGCTCAAGGCCGACAAGGAGGCACTGACGTCGCAGCTGTCAATCTTGGAGCAGCGCGCCGATGATGCCCTCAAGGTGATGGAGCAGATAGCAGAGCGCGACAACAACTTCTATCGGGTGATGATGCAGTCAGAGCCTATGACGGCGGCGCAGCGTTATGCGGGACTGGAGCGCCAGCGCAACTATGAGCAGCTGAGCAATCTCAGCGAGAGCGAGTTGGTGAAGAATGTGACGGGGCGTCTTGATTGCCTCGACCAAATGATAGTGATGCAGATAAAGTCATACGACAAGCTGCAGCAGCTGATAATGTCGTCGCAGGACCGCATCGACCATATCCCGGCGATACAGCCTGTTGCCGAGAATAAGCTGCGCGCCATGGCGTCGGGCTACGGCTATCGCACCGACCCCATCTACGGCACACAGAAGCTGCATGAGGGCATGGACTTCTCGGCGCCGATAGGCACTGAGGTGTATGCCACCGGCAACGGCACCGTGGTGAAGGCCGACTGGGACGGCTCCTACGGCAATCTCATCACCATAGACCACGGCTATAACTACACCACCCGTTATGCACACCTATCGGAGATACTCGTCAAAAACGGTCAGCGCGTGAAGCGCGGCGACCTGATAGGGCGCATCGGCAACACCGGCAAATCCACCGGGCCACACCTGCATTACGAGGTAAGGCTCAATGGCGCGCCACAAAATCCCGTGAACTATTATTTCTTAGACCTCACCCCCGAGCAATACGAGGCTATGATACATCAAGCCGAGAATGCCGGACATGTAATGGACTGATATGCGACGAGATAACTTAGATAAGCGGTACTACCGCATCAGAGAAGTGGCCGAGATATTGGGCTTGCCGCAATCTACGCTGCGCTTTTGGGAAAACCAATTCACCATCATCAACCCGCGCCGCAGCTCCAGCGGCATCCGGCTTTATACCGCCACTGACATCGAGACGATACGCCTCATCTACTTCCTTGTGAAGGAGAAAGGCCTCAAGCTCGGCGCGGCGCAGGAGGAGATACGCCGCAACCCCCATGGTGTGAACAAGCGGTTTGAGACCATCAAGCGACTGCGAGGCATACGCGACAGGCTACAGTCCATCCTTGATGCACTGAATAAGATGCGGTGACTGAGTGTGGAGGTTAAATGATGCCTCTGATTTCGGCGATATCGGCCACGCCGTGACGCTCACACCACGCCTCTATCTCACCGACGACGCGCTCTGATGTTGACGGGTCAACGAAGTTGTAAGTGCCCACTTGCACAGCCGATGCGCCGGCCATAATAAATTCGAGGGCATCGCGGCCGCATGTGATGCCTCCCAATCCCACCACCGGTATGGAAACGGCCTTTGCCACCTGCCAGACCATGCGCACGGCGATGGGCCTAACGGCGGGGCCTGACAAGCCGCCGGTGATAGTGGAGAGGTAAGGACGTCGATGCTCCACATCTACAGCCATAGCCAGCACCGTGTTAATCAGCGACACGCTGTCAGCGCCGGCATCTTGCACGGCGCGAGCGATGTCGGCGATGGAGGTGACGTTGGGCGATAGCTTCACCATGAGGTGGCGGCCCCATACGCGTCGCATGGCTGCTGTGACCTCGGCAGCGCCGTCGCAAGTTGTGCCGAAGGCCATGCCACCGGCTTTGACGTTGGGGCATGAAATGTTCACCTCGATGGCGTTGATGCGGTCAAGGGGAGCGAGGCGCTCAGCCGTGGCTTGATAGTCGGCGATAGTGGCGCCCGAGACATTGACGATGATTTCAGACTTGTAGCGTGTGAGGCGCGGATAGATATGCTCCACAAAGTAATCTACGCCCTTGTTTTGCAATCCCACGGCATTTATCATGCCCGAAGGCGTCTCCACCATACGCGGGTAGTCGTTGCCTTGCCGGGGATTGAGCGTGGTGCCTTTGACGATGAAGCCGCCGAGGCGGTCGAGGTTGACAAAGTCAGAATATTCCTCGCCATATCCGAAAGTGCCCGAAGCTGTGAGCACGGGGTTTTGGAGCCGGAGGTTGCCGAGGTTGACGCTTAGATTTACCATGTGAGCTGATTTATATTGAACACGGGGCCTTCGGTGCAGACACACACGTTGCCCTTGACAGTTTTTTCGACACAACACAGGCATGCACCTATGCCGCAAGCCATCATATTCTCGAGCGAAACTTCGCAAGCCACATCGTTGGCGCGCGCTATCGCCGCCACGGCTTTCATCATAGGCGCGGGTCCACAGCAGTATATTATGTCGTAGTCGCCGCAGATGACCGGATTTTGTGTTACCAGGCCGGGTGTGCCGCAGGAGCCGTCGTCGGTGGAGATATGGCAAGGCGCGATAGCCTCAAAGTCAGCGATGCGGAGCAAGTCAGCCTTTGAGCGCGCGCCGAGCAAGAACTCCACGGCGTGACCGGCCTCTTTGAGCTTACGGCCGAGGTAGAGCAGGGGAGCCACTCCCACGCCGCCACCCACGAGCAAGGCCTTGACAGGCTTCTCGCCGTCGGCGATGGTGAAGCCGTTGCCCAGCGGGCCTACGATGCTCAGACATTCGCCTTGGCGCATCTGCAACAGCCGCGTGGTGGCGCGGCCGGCTCGGCGCACTAACAGCGAGAGAGTGCGGCCGTCATAGTCATGCACCGAGATGGGGCGTCGCAGCATCACGTCATCAACGCCGGGCACCTTGACTTGGACAAACTGCCCGGGGCGCATCTCGGCGATGACACCGCCATCAGCGGCCTCCAGGACTATGAGACCATAGTCCGGAGTGAGGCTGACGGCAGATTTTATCGTAAAATCACTTAATCGAGGCATAATCGATGTGTTTTAATAAGGAGTATTAGCTGCGCCACTTATTTAGCGGCGACGTGAGCCTGCACCCAACGGCGAGCGTTGACAAAGGCGCTGAGCCAAACGGTGACATCATCGTTGCGGCGCGAGTGCGGATAATAAGCACATTGCCAGGGGAATATGGCGCGCTCGAGGTGAGGCATCATAGCCAGGTGTCGGCCATCGGCCGTGCAGAGGCCGGCGACAGCGCCGCGCGAGCCGTTGGGGTTGGCGGGATAATCGCGGTAAGAGTATTTAGCTATCACGTTGGGAGTCAGGCCCTGTTGCTGCATCTTGGCATTGGCTGTTATTTCAAACTTGCCCTCGCCGTGAGCCACCCACACGCCGGTCTTGACGCCGGACAGCGAGCCAAACATCACACTGTCATTGCGTGGAATGGTGAGACCGATAAATTGTGACTCAAACTTATGCGACACGTTGTGGGCCATCTTGACCGCAAATCCGGGTGCTTCGAAGACACCCAGCTCCACCATCAGCTGGCAGCCGTTGCAGATGCCCAGCGACAATGTGTCGTGGCGAGCATAGAAGCGGTCGAGGGCGGCGCGTGCCTTGTCGTTCCACTTGAATCCGCCGGCCCAGCCCTTAGCCGAGCCGAGGACGTCGCTGTTAGAGAAGCCGCCGCAGAACACTATCATATTGACATCATCGAGGGTCTCGCGGCCGCTCATCAGGTCGGTCATGTGCACGTCTTTGACTCTGAAGCCGGCGAGATAGAGCGAGTATGCCATCTCGCGGTCGCCGTTGACGCCTTTTTCGCGTATGATGGCAGCCACCGGCGCCTTGTCTCTGTCGGGAAGGTCAGCGCCGAGGGTGTCGGCGAGCTTACCCGTGAAGGTTGCGGGGAGGGCGTAGCGTATGGGCTGCTTCTTGTAGTTGTCGAAGCGAGCGGCGGCGCAGTCGGCGCCGCTCTGCAGTCGGTCAAGCTCGTAAGAGGGCTTGAACCACACGTCGCGCAGATAGTCGATGCCCAGCATATATTCGTCGCCATTGTGCTCAAGCATAATCACACGCTCGTCGCACGGCTTGGCGATGGCATAGTATTTCACGCCGGCCTCGCTGAGGATGCGCTCCACGGCCTCGACGGTGGCGTCGGCCACTTGGATAACCACGGCGGGGTTCTCGGCAAAGAGTATTTTTGCTAAGTCAGC
>JAEDNZ010000082.1 GCA_016302215.1 Muribaculaceae bacterium | reverse complement strand
GCACCAGGCGGCCCATGGTGTCATATACGCGGGCGTCGCCGCTGATATAGAGGTTGCCGCCGCGCAGCTGCACGCCGCTATTGTCGGCGTTGATGTCGCTGACGCCGGCAACGTGCTTGAGCAGGAAGGCGTGGTTCACAGTCGGCTGCTCGGCGCTGAAGGTGAAGGTAAATTCGGCATTCTCATATTTCTCTGCTGTGGCCGTAGCGGTCAGCTCAGTGCCGGCCTCATAGTCGAGGGCGCGCACGGCATAGGTGTAGATGCCTTCGGCGTCGGGCTGCAGAGCCTCATTGCCGATGGTGATTACGGCATCAGCGATAGCCAGGTCGGTGTCAAGGTCGGCCACTGTGGCGGTGAAGGTGTACATTATGGGGTCCACGGTGAGCGTCTCGGTGGTCTCTTCGCCCTCGATGGTGAAGCTGTATTCCAGGGGCTCATATCCGGGGATAGTAGCGTGGAGCACATATTCCTGGTCAGAGAGGTCATATTCGGCCTCCACGAGCGACCATGTGCCGGCGCCTACGTTGACCACGGTGGTGAAGTGGCCGTCAGGAGCGGTGACGGTGACTTCAGCATCGGCGGTGGGCACTGCCTCGCCGGTCTGAGCATCGTTGATGGTGAAGGTGTAGGTGTAGTAGATAGGGGTGAGGTCGCAGATGCGATAGTATGAGCCTTCGCGCTCCACGTTCTCGATGATAAGCTCAAAGTCGCGATAGTGCTCGCAGGTGACGGTGAGCTTGTAGGTCGATACCACTTCGCCGTCGAGCGAGAGTGTGAAGGCGCCCTCCTCGTCGGTGATGGTGGTGCCCACCAAGGTGTAAGGCTCTTCGGCGCCATCGTTGTAGGCATAGAGGCTTACGTTGGCCAGGGGCACGAGGATTTCGGCATCAGAGTCGCTGACCTCGCCGCTGAACACGGTGGCGTTGTATTTGGTCAGGGCTATGGTTGCCGGCTCGTCGTCGAAGGTGAATGTGGTGGTCTGTGTCTTATAGCCTTCGCGGGCGATGGTGGCGCTGAAGCTGCTGATGCCGGCTATCCATTCAGCCTCGCCGGAGTAGGTGTAGGTGCCATTGTAGGTGTACGTGGCAGCGGTGGCGGCAGCGCCGTCAGCCGACACGGTCACGGTGGCATCGTTGATAGGCTCAGCGGTGGCGGCATCGGTGACGGTGAACACATATTTGAGCTTGATGGGGTCAAGGGTTATTGACACATCGCTCGTGGTCTGACCCTCGGTGAGCGTCACATTCTGATATTCATAAGCGAACTTATAGTAAGCGTGAGTGGGCACCAACTGATACTTGCCGTCGGCGGCAATGGCGCCGGTGATGCTGATGCTGAAGGAGCCGTCAGAGCCGCTGACAGTCGATGCCACTTCGGCTTGCGATGTGCGTTCGCGCAGCACCACGTTGGCGTTAGCGAGCGGCGAGGTAGAGTTGTCAGAGTTGTATTTGGTGATGATGCCGCTGACGGTGGTCACCACGGGCGAGAGCGTCAGAGCCACGCCGGTGACATCGGCAGCCACGCTGACAGATGTGCTTGCCGAGGTGTATCCGGCGAGCGATGCCGTGGCGGTGTATTCGCCTTCGGGCACGTCGGCGAAGGCAAAGGCGCCGTTAGCATCGGTGGTGGCGCTATAAGAGCCCGGGGTGAGGGTCACCGTGGCGCCGCTGAGGGCAGCACCGTTGGCGTCCTTCACTGTGCCGCTGACAGTGTGAGTGGTGGCGGGCACCTCGTAGGTATTGCTGATGTCATCGATATAAGCGCAGCAGAATTTCAGGCCTACGTAGCCGTCCTCGTCGAGCGTGGCGCTAAGCTCGGTGTATGATGATGAAAGGTCGCCATTGCTATATGTATATGATGCCAGCTCGGTGCCGTAAGAGAATGTGCCGGTGCCGGTCTGTGTCATCTTGTAGAATTTGACGCTGACATACTGTGAATAGCCGTAGGCTAAAGCCCATGCCGATACCGTGCCGGCCTTGGCAGGGATGATAAGGGTGGCGGCGTAGCCGTCTCTTTGAGGATAAATACCTGTCTGAGCTACGCAATACTTGCCGCTACGGGGCTTGGAGGTATTTGCGTCAGGCGTAGCAAGATCATTGTCGTACATCATATACCAACCGTCAGGCAGCGGACACTTGGTGGAGCCGGCTTTCTCGTAGCTACCTGTCCAGCCGAGGTCGTCAAAGGTCTGGGTGTCTGTTGCCGTGGCGGCCGAGACGGTCGTGGCGGCGAAGAGCACCATCATTAATAGTAATACTTTCTTCATACTCATTGTATTTTAGTGAATTGATTGTTGTGAGCGTGATATGTGAAAAACCAATATTTCTGCAAAGGTAAAAATTTTGCACTGAAATGGCAAGTTAAAATTAAAATCTGAAAGCCGACGGTGCTGTTTTTTGACCAAAATCAATCATTTTAGGCGTAATGCCTCGCAAATATCAATTTGCCGGTGGTGGCGCTATTTGTTAATTTGCTGCGCGAAGCGGCATTTGTGCTATATTCGCCGCCGCCGCGGTTGTAACTTTGCACCAGGTTAGTAAAAGGAATAATTATCACAATTACATCACACACACATTAACACACAAGACACACTAATTCACACACACTCAACAACAAGACACACATCATTATCACTATGTTACCTTCACGACAAAATGACTATACCGGCGTGACGCGCTGCGAAGGGCTGCGCCTCAATGCCGAGGGCCGCTACGAAGTGGCGGCGCTACCGCCCGGCGCGATGGCTGACTACGGGCAGCCGCGCTGTGTGGTGGCGCACGCCGATGGCGGCCACACCATCGTGGCCTCGCGCGGCGCGGTGCTAACCTTTGCCGGCGTCGGTGTCACTCAGCATTTCACGCTCGGCGCTGACGGTGTGCCTATGGTGGTGGCCGCCGGCTATGACGTCATAGCCGCTGACACCACGGGCGAGCGCTATCTCTTCAGCCGCAACGCCGAGGGGGCGTGGCAGATGCGACTCTTTGATGCCGCCCTGCCCGTGGTAGAGATACAGACCGCCGACGCCGGGGCGCTGAGCAGCCACGTAGATGAGCGGCAGCTGTCGCAGGCCTACACCACGGGGCTGCGCCTCGCTCACAAAGACCGCCTCGCTCTGAGTGGCGACCTCTGCGATGCCTATCGCGGCATCGATGCGGCGGCGCGCGCTGCCGGCGCGCTGTGGCTGCCGGTAGTGGCATACTACAGGCTCTATGACAGCGCCGGGAGGCTGCTGCTGTCGTCGGCGCCGCTGCTGCTGATGCACCCCGATGGCGTGGACGCCGTGGCCACTGACGTGGTGCTCACCTCGGCTGACCGCCACACTGTCGATGCCTACGACTATACCGCGAGGGCCTACAAGCTGACGCTGCGCTTTGCCGCCGACGGCGAGGCGGCAAAGCGAGTGGCACGCATTGACCTGATGGTGTCGCCGGCGCTCCACGTCAGCGACCTCAGCGGCGCCGGCGACTGCTCGCTGCTGACCGGCGCCGATGAGCTGTTTGCGCGGCTGTCGCTGCCCTCGCCCGGCATGGGGGTGTCGGCACGCACGCCGATAGCGTCGCAGCGCTGTGCCGCCGCCGTCACCGAGCGCGCCGCGGAGCTGTGCCGCTGCGTGTATTCGCTGGCGAACCCCTTCAGCGCCGAGAGCGCGCGGCAGCTCACGGTGGAGTTTGCCGTCGAGGGCGATGTGACGTCAGACCTCGCCGCCGTCAAGCGCGCCGCGGCGGCTGCCGTGACGCCCTACTCGCCGCTCACCGCCTTGGTGTCGCAGCCCAATATGGTGAGCGCGGCGGCGAGCACCGCCGTGGGCGACACGCTGGTGATGGCGAGCCTGATGGTGCGCCGTTTTCGGGGCTACGGGCCGGCCGCCTACGCCGTGGGCTATGCTGACCGCTCATGGTATGGCTACACCGAGGTGACCTTTGCCGATGGCAGCACGCGGGTGTATGAGGCCTCGGGCACCTCGCGCGCCCCGATACGCTTTGCGCCGGTGCTGTGGCATCCGTCGCCCGACGCCGTGGCGCTGACCATCACCGTGCGTGTCTCCGGCGAGCGCACACGCAGCATCACCGCCGCACTGCGCCGCGACGCCACGGGCCGCGGAGCGCTATGGGTGGCCTCCGGAGCCGAGCCCTTTGAGTTGGCCGAGAGCGGCGATGCCTACAGCGTGCCCGCCGAGACTGACACCTTGCTGACGATGCCGCAGATGGTGGCGGTGGCCTCTGTCAGCGACCCCTCGGCGGTGACGGCCACGGCACAGGTGCCCGCCGGCTGTCTCCACGCCATCGTGGCGGCGGCACATCAGCAGTCGAGCTGGGACTTCGGACGCATCAGGTGTTTTGTGGGCGGCGACAGCGGCATCTACTCTATGAGCGTGAGCATAGACCGCAGCAAGATAGGCATCAGCCGCATCGATGCCCGCGGCGTGGCATCACAGCAGGCGATGACACCTACTGACGAGGGCGTGGCGGCCATAGCCGGCGGCGACATAGTGATGCTCTCGGCCACGCGGGCGGCCACGGTGCGCTCAAGCTGTGGGGGCGTGATGCTGGCGTGGCGACGCGGGAGGCGCGAGCTGTGGTGTGTCGGCGCTGACGGCGGTGCCGACATCGCCTGTTATGACTATAAGCAGCGGCGCTACACCATCAGCGATGCCGCCATCGTGGCGGTGCTCTCTGACGGCTGCTACGCCTTGGCGGAGACCGCGGCCGGCATCATCGACCTCAACGACGAAGGTCGGGGCGAGGCGCCGACGGTGGCGGTGGAGCTGCGCTGTGTGGAGCGCTGCACGCAGAGCCGCCCCATACGTGGCCTGACGCTCGATGCACGCTGCTCGGCCATCGATGGGGTGGTGAGCGTGTGTCACGCCGCCGGCTCGCGCGGCCTCAATGACGGCGGCATCGTGGCGCAGCGACATATCGCCGGGGCGGTGCGCTCGCCGCTGACCTTTGCGGTGCTGACACGTGGGCGCACGGCGGTGGCGGTGACGCTCAGCGGCCGCGTGTCGCACGATTTCGTAATGCAAAAACCGCAGCTGAGCTATGACTGAGAGTATCGACATAAGCGAATTTGAGCAGTGGTGCCGCGAGTGCGTCACCATCAAGGACAAGGTCAGCGGCAACGACGTGCCCTTTGTGCTCAACGCGCCGCAGCGCCGCCTCGCCGCCCTCTTTGAGCGGCAGCGGCAGGCCGGCAGCCCCATACGCGTAATCATGCTCAAGGCGCGCCAGTGGGGCGGCTCCACCCTGGTGCAGGTGTATATGGCGTGGATGCAGATGGAGGTGTGTCTCAACTGGCACTCGCTCATCTGCGCCCATGTGCGCGACTCCGCCGCCAATATCCGAGGCATCTACAGCAAGCTGCTGAGTAACTACCCCGAGAGCCGATACCACAAGTGCGGCGGCAAGGCACCGGTGTTTGCTCCCTTTGAGCGGTCGCAGAATGTGCGCATCATTAACGGGCGCGGCTGCCGCGTGACCATAGCCACCGCCGAGAGCCAAGACGCCATGCGCGGCGCCGACATCGCCATGGCTCACCTGTCAGAGACGGCGTTCTGGCCCGCCACGCCCCAGCGCTCGCCCGAGGACCTGGTGCGCGCCATCTGCGGCTCGGTGGCGCTGGCGCCCAACACCATGATAGTGATGGAGTCAACGGCCAACGGCGTGGGCAACTACTTCCACCGCGAGTGGCTGCGCTCGGTGGCCGGCAAGTCTGACAAGGTGCCGTTCTTCGTGCCCTGGTATGAGATAGATATGTACCGCCTGGCGGTGCCCGCCGGCATAGAACTCGACGCCGAGCTTGATGACTACGAGCGGCGCCTGCTTATCGACCGAGGGCTGACGGCTGAGCAGGTGTGGTGGTATCACTGCAAGCGGCGCGAGTATCCCACTCACGACAAGATGCAGGCCGAGTATCCGACCACGGCCGACGAGGCTTTTGCCAACAGCGGCAGCGGCGTCTTTGCCCTGGAGCATATCGCCGAGCTGCGCAAGAGCTGTGTGGCGCCGCTGCTGCGCGGCGAGGTCACCGCCGACGGCGCTGTGGTGGCCGACAGCCGTGGCGCCTTCGTGCAGTGGCGCCGACCGCGTCCCGACATGGACTATGTGGTGACGGTGGATATAGGAGGGCGCAGCGAGGCGTCAGACTACTCGGTGGTGGCGGTGCTGACGGTGGCGGAGGTGCCCGAGGTGGTGGCGCAGTGGCGCGGGCACATTGACCACGACCTGCTCGCCACCAAGGCCATGGCGATAGCCACGCTCTACAATGAGGCGCTGTTGGTGGTGGAGAGCAACACCCTCGAGAGCGATGGCAGCGACAACAGCTACGGCGGGCTGTTTGTGCTCAACCGCCTCGCCGAGAACTATCCGCGGCTGTATCGCCGACAGTCGTTTGACACGCTGACGCAGCGCTCCTCCTGGCGCATAGGCTTTCACACCAACCGTGCCACCAAGGCGCTGGTGGTAGATGCGTTGGTCGAGGCGGTGCGTACTACCTCCTACATAGAGCGCGACGGCAACGCCTGCGATGAGATGGCGTCATACGAGCAGCGCCCCAACGGCGCCTTTGCCGCCGCGCCGGGCTGCCATGACGACATACTCATGACACGCGGTATAGCGCTTACCGTCATTGCCCAGACAATATGCCAGCCGGCGCCGCCGCCTCCGCCGCGCTATAAAAGCACGTTTTATTAGAATTTTGCCAAAAATATGACTATTATTCGTAAAAAAACATTAATTCAAAGCATTATTTTGCCGAAATTGCGACATTTTGACTAAATTTGCACGGCAAATAAAAATGTAATAAAAATTCAACATAGTAAAACACATATCATCATGGAAAAAATTGACAACCTTGACCGTAGAATACTCGACATCATCATGCACAACGCCCGCATTCCCTCGAAGGACGTGGCTGTAGTGTGCGGCGTGTCACGCGCAGCAATCCACCAGCGCATACAGCGCCTTATTGACATGAAGGTGATTACCGGCTCAGGCTATCACGTGGACCCCAAAGTGCTCGGCTACAGCACCTGCACTTACATCGGCGTGAACCTCGAGCGCGGAGCTATGTATCGCGATGTGGTGCCCGAGCTTGAGAAGATACCCGAAATCGTGGAGTGTCACTTCACCACCGGCCCGTACACCATGCTCATCAAGCTCTATGCTCGCGACAACCAGCATCTGATGGACCTGCTCAACAATAAGATACAGATGATTCACGGCGTCACCGGCACCGAGACACTCATCTCGCTCGACCACAGCATCGCCCGCGAAATACCCACCAACTACGTCAAGTAAGCCATCACTTCCTACTCACTATCACACACTCTTAGCACTCTGACCATGAAAAAAATTTTCTCAGCCATCATCTGCGGAGCTGTGGCTCTGCTGAGCTGCAACGCCGCCCCCACGGTGCACTCCACCGTTGAGCACCCCTCCTGGAGCCGCAACGCCGTAATCTATGAGGTGAACCTACGCCAATACACCACTGAGGGCACCATACGCGCCTTTGCCGAGCAGCTGCCGCGCCTGCGCGACCTCGGCGTAGATATCTTGTGGTTTATGCCCATACACCCCATCTCCGTTGTCAACCGCAAGGGAGAGCTCGGCAGCTACTATGCCGTGCAAAACTATAAGGCCTTCAACCCCGAATTCGGCACCATCGACCAGTTTAAAGCCATCGTGCGCCAAGCCCACAGCCTCGGCATGAAGGTAATCATAGACTGGGTGCCAAACCACACCGGCTGCGACAACGTGTGGGTGGCACGCCACCCCGACTGGTATGCCAAAAACGACGAGGGCAAGATGTATGGCCCATTTGACTGGACCGACACCTACAAGCTTGACTACAGCAACCGCGCCATGCGCGCCGCTATGATTGACGCCATGCAGTTCTGGCTGCGCGAAGCCGACATCGACGGCTTCCGCTGCGACGTGGCCGGACAGGTGCCCGTGGATTTCTGGAACGAAGCACGCCCGCAGCTGCAGGCCGTAAAGCGCGACATCTTCATGCTCGCCGAGGCCACTGAGCCTGAGCTTACAGAGCACTGCTTTGACATGGCTTACAACTGGCCTATGAAGGACCTCTTCAGCGCCATCGCCGCCACCGCCGGCCAATACACCTTTGTGGCGCCCGGACAGAGCGAGCC
>JAEDNZ010000081.1 GCA_016302215.1 Muribaculaceae bacterium | reverse complement strand
ATTATTAACAAATAAACAAAAAGATGCAATGAAAGCTATCAAGTATTTTGCGTTTATGATGCTGGCAATGACATTTGCCTTGGGCTTCTCTGCCTGCAGCGATGATGATGACAAAGACAAAGACGATGAAGATGTAGTTAACACTGACGGACTCGTAGGCACATGGGTCGAAGACGACAGCGATAACCCCTATATCCTGACCTTCAGCTCTAACCACACCGGATCTATCGAGTATGAATTCAATGATGAGAACTACTCTCGCGCTTACTTCGGCGAACGTCAGCAGTTCAAATGGAAAGCTACCGAGAAAAACGGCGACACCTGCTGCGAGATACTCACCACCAGCGGCGACTACATCCTCGACGACGGCACATACAAATATATACTCATAGGCAACTCTATGAACTTCGGCAACCTCCGATTCACTCGCCGTTAATCGCCGACACAGATATCTTCTTAACCAACTACAAGGGGTTAAAACAAACACTATTTGTCCTCTCAAAGTAATGTCGCGAGTCGAGACACCACACTTTTGGTCTCGACTCGCTTGCCATTAACGAAGGCGCCGGCTAAATCAGCATTGAAGGCGCTGACACCGTATAACACATGCCACTTTCTGATACAGAGCAATCGCAGCAGCGCTTAAATACCGGCACCATCTTGAAAATATGGCTCCTCGATTGACTTGCTCTGCAGCACACGCGAATGGGCGGGAACATCGTGAGTGAGCCACACATTGCCGCCAACCACAGTGTGATGCCCTATCCTGACACGCCCAAGTATTGAAGTGTTGGAATACACCGTAACATAATCTTCAAGGATAGGATGACGAGGCATATCTATGGGCACGCCGGCGCTGTCATAGGTAAAATTCTTCGCTCCGAGAGTCACGCCCTGATACAGCATCACATGGTCGCCGATAACGCTGGTGGCGCCGATGACAACCCCTGTGCCATGGTCAATGCTGAAATACTCGCCAATATGCGCAGCAGGGTGTATATCTATTCCCGTGGCAGAGTGTGCCATCTCGGTAATGACGCGTGGTATGATAGGCACGCCCTGCTCGTGGAGCTGATGCGCCGCCCGATAATGGAGCATGACCTTCACCACAGGATAGCACAAAATCACCTCCTTCATGCTCTCCACTGCCGGGTCATTACGCATCACAGCCTCGGCATCAGTATGCAGCAACCGCGATATCTCTGGCAAGGCAGCCACAAAGTCATCTGCCTCCTTATCAACAGCCACTCCCCCCAGCACCGCAAGCTGCTCTGCAAGGATTGAGCGAATTGCTGCTGCGCCATTCGTCCATGACGGCACATCACTATAATCCGGGAATATAACATAGCCCACAAGCTCCATCAGCTTGGTGAGCTGCAATATCGATGGCATCTTAATCATCACCTATCAAATACAGCGGTGGATAGATAGCGCTCGCCGGTGTCCGGCAGTAGAGCCACGATGAGCATTCCCATATTCTCCTCGCGACGAGCCAACTCAAGAGCTGCCGAGAATGCTGCGCCTGACGATATGCCCACAAGCAGCCCCCGACTGCGCGCCAACAATCGTGCCCCGGCATAGGCTTGCTCATCACTGATGGTGAGTATCTCATCTACGACATCGCCGCCGTAAGTATCCGGCACAAAGCCGGCGCCTATACCCTGTATCTTATGCTTCCCCGCAATACCGGTGCTCAGAACAGCCGATGACGCCGGCTCTACTGCTATTATCCGAACTGACGGATTATGTTTCTTGAGTGCCCGACCAACTCCGCTGATGGTGCCACCGGTGCCCACGCCTGCTACAAAGATATCCACCTTACCATCAGTGTCAGCCCATATCTCCTCGCCGGTGGTAAGCTCGTGGATGGCCGGATTGGCCGGATTGACAAACTGGCCCAGTATTACGGCGCCCGGTATAGAGCTGCGCAGCTCCTCGGCCTTGGCGATGGCTCCCTTCATGCCCTCAGCGCCGGGCGTCAGCACCAGCTCGGCGCCATAGGCCTTCAGCAGGTTGCGACGCTCTATGCTCATCGTCTCAGGCATTGTCAGTATCGTCTTGTACCCCTTTGCTGCAGCAACCCAAGCAAGACCTACGCCCGTGTTACCGCTGGTAGGCTCTATGATAGTAGCACCAGGTTTGAGCACGCCCCTGCGCTCCGCATCTTCTATCATAGCCATCGCTATGCGATCTTTGACACTGCCACCCGGATTGAATGACTCCACCTTGACGGCTATACGAGCCTTTTGTCCCTCAAGACCTGATACCTCTACCATCGGTGTGCGCCCAATGAGTTGTGTAAGTGATGTGTAAATCATACCTTCTGATGTTTTTAAAAGTGATACTTTATATACAACACATAAAAAGCCTCACCATTATTAGCAAGGCTATAACTATTGTGATATTGGTTATACTATTACGAATACATACCTACACGTCAGTTGCGCCGAGCCATAGAGCTGATTCGGTACAACAGCAACAACATGCTTGCGATGATGTGCGGTAATGTGTCATTCTCACGTTACTATCTGATTTTCGACCACAAATTTATAATGTTTTTAGCTAATAGCAAATTTTACCCTAAAAAATTTGCGATAATTCTGCCCCATAATCATATCGTGAGGAGGCGGCGCAGCAGCGGCGGCCGCGTGACGAGCCACGCAAGGCCAACGCTGACGATGGTGGTGGCGACAAAGAGGGGAAAGCCGCAGAAAAATGGTCTAAGGGCATCGACCACATACCAGTGTATGGTATAGACGGGCACAAACAGCGGCGGTATGGCTGCGATGAGCCGCGAGGGCTTAATAGGCACTCGCAGCAACAGCACAAAAATGGCCGTGCTGTATATAACCACGGGCAGGCTGCCGTAAAAGCACTCTGCAAGCCACGAATACCGCAGCCCGAGCATCGCCGTGGCTACTATCGCCGGTATCAGCAACAGCCACAGGTGGCGCAATAGGTGCTGCAGCCGCGCCTCGCGCAGCAAGGCTCCAAGACATGCGTATCCAAACCAATGCCACAGGCGCAAGAACTGAGGCGTGTGCGACTCCAGCGGCACACCGGCCACAAGCTCCCGCGCAAACGACACAGCTTGCCACACCAGAAGCCCTATGGTCAGGGCGATAAAGAAGCGGCGATGACGGCCATATAAGCAGCTCAGCAGAGGCATTGCCACATAGACCAGCGCCAACGCTGCGAGAAACCACACCAGCCCTAAATTATTGTGCTGAAACACACCCAGGTAGATGTTTTTGACGATGTCAATGGGCGCTACCTCGCCACTGATGACATATTTGGCTATGGTATAGCAAATACCCACCAGCAGCAGATACCTCGCTATCTTGTATATCTTAATGGCACAGTAGCGCACCGGGCGAGGCCGCGTTATCTGCAGATAGCCCGTCATCATAAAGAACACCGGTATGGCAAAGGACATGCAATAATAGGCCGGGCCATTAAAGGAATGTAGGCCTATGACACCCAGCATAGCCACGGTCTTGATTAAGTCAAGCACCGGTATGCGCGATGTCGGTGATGATGCCGGTGATGCCGCCGCCGCGGAGCTATCAGTCAAGGGCGTGCTCATTTTGAATGATGCCTCGCGAATACGAGCGATAAGTGTCGCGCTCAAACTCATCAGCCGGCTCGGCGAGCTGTGTGTGATGGTCGAGGGCAAAAGCTATATATTTGATGGTAAGGCCGCGCGCCAGCCACTGCCGTTCATAGTGCGTCTTGATATCTAAGATGGGGTCATCGAGGCCGGCGGCATACAGGTCAGCGGTATCCACCTCCTTGCGCAAGCCGTTAAGGTCGGCCATGGCGCGAGTGTAGGCGTAGAGAAATGGGCTGTCAGTCTTGAGCCTCACCATGCCTCCGTCAGCGAGCACCTGTCGGTAAAGCTCCATAAAGCGGGTGGAGGTGAGGCGCTTGCGTGTCTTGCGCATCTGGGGGTCAGGGAAGGTAATCCATATCTCGCTGACCTCGCCCGGCGCGAAAAACGATGCCAGCAGCTCTATCGAGGTGCGCAGAAAGGCCACATTGCCCATGGCGGCATCGCGTGCCTGACAAGCGCCGGTGTACATGCGTGCGCCCTTGATGTCGATGCCGATGAAGTTCTTGTCGGGATACATACGCGCCAGCCCCACGGTGTATTCGCCCTTGCCGCAACCCAGCTCCAGCACTATGGGATTGGTGTTGTGGAAGAAGTCATCGTGCCAGCGGCCGCGCATCGCAAAGCCCTCGGCCTTGAGACGCGCAAACGGGTATTGGAGCACCAGGTCAATGGTCTCCATCTCGCTGAATTTGCGTAGCTTGTTTTTACCCATATCGCTATCGGCGTGCTATCTTGAGTGAGGCATCGGTGCCATCGGCGAGACGTGCGCTCACGATGAAGACACGTGCTTGCATGGCCTCGGTAGGGATAGTGACGACATCGGCATCAGGCTCTACGGCGGTGAGCAAGAGTCCGGCCTCGTTGTAAAGGGCTATCCACGCTATGTTGATGCCGTCGATGCTCACCTGCAGGTCTGTGCCCACAAAGCGAGCCTTGAGTGCCGGAGTGCCCTCCAGCGTGATGGTGCCGAGTGCATCATCAACGCCCGAGCTGTACTTCACGATGTTAAACTCGCGCCACTGGTCAGCGGCAGCAAAGTCCTCATAGAGGTCATCAGCCACATAAAGCGTGACGGCGGGCTGATCAATCTCGGCAAAAGCATCAGCGGCGGTGACGGGCACGGCCGCCAAAGCCTGAGCATACACTATCGAGGCCTTGAGGCCGAGGAAAGCGCCCTCGCCCACCGACGTCAGCGAGCCGGGGAGAGTGACAGAGCCGAGGCCCTCCATACGCGCCATGGCGTAGTCGCCTATAGCGGTAGCGCCGGCAATGTTGAGATTGTCAGAGGTCACGGCAGCAGCGCCCTTAAAGAGGTAGTTTGACACCTGACGCACCGATGGCGGCAAGATGGCGGCCGAGAGCTGCGCACAGTCAAAGAAAGCGCCCTCGCCCATCTTGACGATGGCATTGGACAGATGCACCTCTGACAGTGACGCGCAATAGGCAAAAGCCCACGGCCCCACCACGGTGAACGATGCCGCCGCCGAGGCGTCAAAGGCCTCGAGGCCGGAGTGCATAAAAGCGCCCTCATCGATGACATACAGGTTGGGGCTCACGGCATAGTGGCGGAGCGCCGAGCAGTTGGCAAAGGCATATTTGCCAATGTTGCGCACCAGGTCATCGCCCTCAAGGGTGGCCAGCGCCGAGCAGTCGGCAAAGGTGCCCTCGGGGAGTGTCTGTATGGCTAATTTAGCTTTATTCAGCGCCTTACATCCGGCAAAAATATAATTGCCATAGCTGCTGATGTCGGGCATATACACCTCAGTGAGAGCCGGGCAGCCGGCAAAGGCGCCGTCGCCCACAGCGCTGACGCTCGTGAGCAGGCTCATGGTCTGTAATGCCGAGCCGGCAAAGGCTGACTGCTGTATCACCAAACCCTCGGCTGTGGGCATGTAAATGGTTGACGCCGGGCAGCCGGCAAAAGCGCCCTCGGGGATGGTGTTGGCGGGCCACTCACGGCGCCCGTAGAGCTTGTCGCCCTTGTATTCATCGATAGCTACTGTGCCCATGGCGAGGGTCTGCAAATTAGGCAGCTGCTGCCCCGCGAAGAAAAGGTCAGCGGCATTGACCGTGCCGGTAATCACCAGGTCGGTGACGCTCTCGGGCGCCTCCACTGAGGCGGCGAGCGTGCCGGGCGTGCACTCTACTCTCAAGGCCTCGGCACTAGCGCCAAGCGCAGGTATCAGCAGCATTGCTGCCGGGAGGTATAAATGTCTGAGCATAAATCGTTGGCTTTGTATCATTACTCGTGTAAGGTGATGTGTGGGGTATATACTTGGTTTTCTATAATTAAATCATATTGGCGAGCCGGGGCATCAGTTGAATGACATCTGCATGGCTTCAATAAACTCCTTGGCACCTGGGTTTTGCTCTATGATATGCTGTAGCAGCTCCTTCTCGCTCCATGTCAAGGGCGAAGTGCCGGCATCAGTGATTTTGATATCCAGCGATATAGCGTCATTGCGCAATCCGTGGCGCAGATATGCCATCAGGGCGTCGAGGTTGTCATTCAACGCCGCCGCCTGAGCGCCGCTGTGCACAGTGACCGCGCAGGTGCAGCCCTCTACCTTGTCGAGCGATGCATCGCGCATGGCGGCGATGAGCACATGGCTATGCGGGTTATCGTCAATATATCGGCTCCAGAGTGTCTTTATATCATCGAGAGCGAAAGCATTGCTACGCAGATTGGTCGGCGCCCCGCCATCAGCCGGCGTCGGCTTGGACGCATCGCTGAGGCTGGCTATTGACATAGAGTGGCTGCGCTGCAGCACGCGAGCCGGTTTGGGCACGGCGATGCCGGCCTTGGGCAGTGGCATTGCTGCGACCGAGGGTATTGTGGCGGGCGCCATAGCAGCCTGTGATGGCGTCACGGGCGGCTTGGGCGCTGCTACTTTGGGCGTCGCCGCCGGCTGAGGAGCTGCCGGCGCGGCGCTGCGAGGCTTGGCTATAGAGCGCAATAGCCCCTCTCCCTTGCCTCGTTTATTGGGGGAGGGGCTGAGTCGTTGGCACAGTCTGATGAGCGTCAGCTCCACTAAGAATTGCTTGTTGGTGACGGTGCGGAAGTTGAGGTCGGCATCGTTGCAGAGCGCCATCGCCTGATACAGGAATTGCGGTGTGCAGCGCTTGGCGCGCTCAGTGATGGCTTGGCGCTCGTCATCGGGGGCCTCGAGGAGCACCGCCGTGGCCGGGTTTGACGCCACCATCAGGTCGCGCAGGTAGTCGCCCAGGCCGGTGATGAAGAAATGTGAGTCAAAGCCCTTATCGCGTATCTCCTTGTAAATGAGCAGCGATGACTCCACGTCCTGGGCGAGGAAGGCATCGAGCAGGCGGTCATAATACGAGGTGTCGAGCACATTGAGGTTTTCAATAGTGCTCTGATAGGTAATATTGCCACGCGAGGACGCCGCCACCTGGTCAAAGATGGAGAGCGCATCGCGCATAGCCCCATCGGCCTGACGTGCTATAACATTGAGCGCCGCCGGCTCGGCCGTGATGCCCTCTTGGCTCGCCACATACTGCAGGTGGCTGACCATATCGGGTATGGTGATGCGGTTGAAGTCATAGATTTGACACCGCGACAGTATCGTGGGTATAATCTTATGCTTCTCCGTGGTGGCAAGGATAAAGATGGCATGGGCCGGGGGCTCCTCAAGCGTCTTGAGGAAGGCGTTGAAAGCGCCCGTTGAGAGCATGTGCACCTCATCGACGATAAACACGCGATAGTGGCCCTGAGTGGGCGGCACCTGCACTTGCTCTATCAGCTGATGCATGCTATCGACGCCGTTGTTTGACGCCGCATCAAGCTCAAGGATATTGAGCGAGCGGTTTTCATTGAAAGCTCGGCACGAGTCGCACTCGTTGCACGCCTCGCCATCAGCGGTGCGGCAAGCGCAGTTGATGGTTTTGGCAAAAATACGGGCGCACGACGTCTTGCCCACGCCTCGCGAGCCGCAGAAGAGGTAGGCATGCGCGAGGCGGTCAGTGGCAATGGCATTTTTCAGCGTAGCTGTCAATGCCGGCTGCCCTACCACAGACGCAAATGTCGCCGGCCTGTATTTTCGAGCCGAAACGATATAATTTTCCATAATGCGCAAAATTACAAAAAATTCCGCTCACTATGGCGACAAAGCATCGTTTTTTTGCAAAGAATTGCGCCGAATGGGGCACGAATGGGGCTAATTGGTGATTTGGCCGGCGGCGGCGCGGGGTCAGCTCTTCTGATACTCGGTGGGCGACATGCCCGTCAGGTGCTTGAAGTATTTGCCGAACGATGACTGCGTGGAGAAGTTGAGGGCGTAGGCCACCTGCTGTATGTTCTTGCCCGAGAAGCGCAGCATATTCTTAGCCTCCATGATTACAAACTCGTCAATCCAGGCGGCGGCAGAGCGCCCGGTGGCCTCCTTGACCAGCAGCGACAGATACTTTGACGAGATAAACAGCTTAGAGGCATAATAAGCCACTGAGCGCTCGCGCATATAGTTGATATTCACCAGCTTGATGAATTCGCGCACATAGTCGTGGCGGCGCGTCAGCGGCTTCTCGTCACCGGATGTCTCTGCTCCGATGCGCCGGTAATAATACATCACCACTTGATAAAACATTGCGGCTATGAGGCTGGTGGCTAT
>JAEDNZ010000080.1 GCA_016302215.1 Muribaculaceae bacterium | reverse complement strand
GCCGTGAAGTAGGGCATGGATTGCACGCTGCGAGCCGCAGCCGGGACAATCATAACCCGTCAGCGCCCTGAATGGGCATCGCAATAGCGGTGTGAGCGTGGGGTCGCACAGCCCCAGATAAGCTATAACAGCGACAGCAGCCACCAGGGCTGCTGCCACCATTATCTTGTGACGCTGCGGCGCTGTCATCATATCACTATTGACCACCACAGCGGCGCGGTGATGATGCCCATGACAATGGCGATAATCACGAGCCACTCGGTCACTTCAGAAATACGCTGCGCTGCGCGGAGGTCGCCGTTGCGGTAGTTGCGGCTTACAAAGGCCGAGGTGAATATCGCCGCCACGCTCACGGGCGTGCAGCAGCATATTGTCAGCACTATTGACCACGCCAAGAAGGTCTTTGGGCAGGGCTCGTCAATCTGCGGCGTGGGGGCCGGTGAAGGTTGCCGTTGTGCCAGCGTCTGCGGCTCGGAGCTTGGTGTCGCGGCCTCGGGAGCGACATCGACGTCGGCGCCATCGCTGAAGCGCGGAGCTGTGGCGGGCGCCGCGGCGGCAGGTGTCCACTGCGGCAGGCCCTCATACCACACGGGCGTGTCAGGCGTCAGCGGCAGCTCAGGCAGCTGAGCTTCATTGTAAGGCCCTTGCTGCACGCCATTGAGTATGACCCATATTTTCATTGTAGTAAGATGGGGTGATTGTGAGAAGAGGTTGCTAATCAGAAGAATTTAGTCTCAGCGCCAAGGATGTCGCTGAGAAGGTTGTTGGCGAGGCTGCTGGCGCCGATTCGCATCCATTCAGACGAGAGCCATTCGTCGCCGAGCACTTCCTTGACGATTGTGTAGTATTTGACGGCGTCGTCGGTGGTGCGCACACCGCCGGCGGCTTTAAATCCGACCATATTGCCTGTGGCGGCGTGGTATTCCTTGATGCACTGCGCCATGACGTAAGCCGCCTCGAGGCTTGCACCGGGATACTCTTTGCCGGTGGAGGTCTTGATGAAGTCGGCTCCGGAGTGCATGGCCAGGATTGATGCGGCCTTGATGTTGCGCGCGGTCTTGAGCGCACCGGTCTCCAAGATGACCTTTAGGCGGGCGTCGCGGCATGCTTGCTTTTGCTCGATGATTTCATCGCACACCTCCTCGTAGTCGCCGTCGAGGAAGTTGCCCAGATTGAGCACTATGTCAATCTCATCGGCTCCGGCGCTCACGGCGAGGCTCGTCTCGGCTATCTTGCTCTCAATGAACGACTGCGACGAAGGGAAGCCCCCCGAGACGCAGCAGACGTCAACCTCGCTGACGTCGAGCACCGTGCGCACTACCTCGGCAAAGTTGGGGTATGTGCAGATTGCGGCCACCGAAGGCAGCTGTGGGTATTCGCTCTCAAAGTCGTTGACGCGCTCCACAAAGCGAGCCACGGATTGCGGCGAGTCAGTGGAACGCAGCGTGGTCAGGTCAATGCAGCCCAGGAGGAATTTGTGCACCTCGGGAGTGTTGTTTTCGTCAAAGTGCTCGCTTATGAGCTTGCTGACGGCGGCAGCCACGGCGGCATCATCATCGATGACGTTGCTGTCGGCTATGGATTTATGATATTTGTCGGTCATATTTGATGTTTGTTGATATGTTTTTATGTGTTTGTGTTGGCGTGGGGTGCTTGCTGCCGGCGAGCCGGTGCTATCTGTCAAAGCGATGTAGGTCGCGGCTCGTCTTCTTGTCAATGTTGGCACGCAGCGCGGCTGTGAGGTCAATGCCCGTCTGGTTGGCGATGGCGAGAGTCACCCACAGCACATCGGCGAGCTCGTCGGCGAGGTCATCGTTGTCGCCGTCCTTGCTGACTTGGTCGCCGTAGCGTCGCGCCATGATTTTAGCCACCTCTCCCACTTCCTCGGCGAGGATAGCCATATTGGTCAGTGGCGAGAAGTATCCGTGGCCTATGGAAGATATCCATTGGTCCACGATGTGCTGCGCTTGGCTTATGGTGATATCGCTCTGCTCTGACATTGCTCGGCGAGGAGAGGGGGATTAGTCTTGAGCAGCCATCTTGCCGCGTGCGGCCTCGAGAATGGGCAGGTTGGCCTCGGTGGGTATGTAGATTACGGTCTTGTTGCCCAGGTCAGACTGCTGTCGCACCCACAGATATTGAATGTATGTGGGGCTGAGGCTGCCGTTCTCGATGCGTATGGCCTCGGCAGCGCCTTTAGCGCGCTCGATTTCGGCTTGAGCGTTGAGCTTCTCGGCTTCGAGGTTGGCCTTGGCCTCTTCGATTTTAATCTTGCGGTTTTGCTCGGCCTTAGCAAACTCGGCCTTGCCCGACATTTCCTGCTGCCAGACGCTATAATAAGGCACGGCGATGCAGAAGGCCACGATTACCAATATCAGGGCGCCTACCGATATCAGCACCTTGGTGAGATTGTTGCTGTTGGTGTTCATATCTCTATTTAAGTGTTGTATGCTGCAACAAGCAGCGGTTAATAAGCGTTATATTTCAAATCAAGCACAAAAATACGCAAAATATATGATATTTAGCGATTTTTAGCCTAAAAAAGCGCCGGCCACAGTCTCGGCAGCGTAGGGCGCCGCCGGGCGGTGTGCATAATTATGTTTCATTAAAGAAATTTTTCTTTAATAATATGGTGCAGACCAAAAAAAATGCGTACCTTTGCAGTCGGAAAACCTCATCTTTAAGCATACAAATAATCACATTATACTTTATTTCAAACAATTATGACACTCGAAGAAGTAAAGACCTCGCGCCTCGCCGGCATCAAAGCCGACCTCGCCAAATATGGCATCAACGGCGCCACCGAAATCGTGTACAACCCCACCTACGAGCAGCTCTATGCTGAAGAGACCATCAGCGGCCTCGAAGGCTTTGAGAAAGGCACCAAGACCGAGCTCGATGCCGTAAATGTAATGACCGGCGTATATACCGGCCGTTCGCCCAAAGATAAGTTCATCGTTATGGACGAGAACTCAAAGGACACCGTGTGGTGGACCTCTGAGGAGTTCAAGAACGACAACAAGCCCGCATCAGCTGAGGCCTGGGCAGCAGTCAAGGAGCTCGCTATCAAGGAGCTCTCAGACAAGAAGCTCTATGTCGTTGACGGCTTCTGCGGCGCTAACAAGGACACCCGCATGGCAGTGCGCTTCATCGTGGAGGTAGCATGGCAGGCTCACTTCGTGACCAACATGTTTATCCGCCCCACCGCTGAAGACCTCGCTGACTTCACCCCCGACTTCATCGTATATAACGCCTCTAAGGCCAAAGTCACCAACTACAAGGAGCTCGGCCTCAACAGCGAGACCGCTGTGGTCTTCAACATCACCTCACGCGAGCAGGTAATCATCAACACCTGGTATGGCGGCGAGATGAAGAAAGGTATGTTCTCGATGATGAACTACTACCTCCCCCTCAAGGGCATCGCTGCTATGCACTGCTCAGCCAACACCGATATGGAGGGCAAAAACACCGCCATCTTCTTCGGCCTCTCCGGCACCGGTAAGACTACCCTCTCTACTGACCCCAAGCGCCTCCTCATCGGCGACGACGAGCACGGCTGGGACGACAACGGCGTGTTCAACTTTGAAGGTGGCTGCTATGCCAAGGTCATCAACCTCGACAAGGACAGCGAGCCCGACATCTACAACGCTATCCGTCGCAACGCCCTGCTTGAGAACGTCACCGTTGACGCTAACGGCAAAATCGACTTCGCCGACAAGAGCGTGACCGAGAACACCCGCGTATCTTATCCCATCGAGCACATCGAGAAGATTGTGCGCCCCATCAGCGCAGGCCCCGCTGCCAAGAACGTAATCTTCCTGTCAGCCGACGCCTTCGGCGTGCTGCCTCCGGTGTCTATCCTCACCCCCGAGCAGACCAAGTACTACTTCCTCAGCGGCTTCACCGCTAAGCTCGCCGGCACAGAGCGCGGCATCACCGAGCCTACCCCCACATTCTCAGCATGCTTCGGCCAGGCATTCCTCGAGCTGCACCCCACCAAGTATGCCGAGGAGCTGGTAAAACGCATGCAGCAGAGCGGCGCCAAGGCTTATCTGGTCAACACCGGCTGGAACGGCACCGGCAAGCGCATCTCCATCAAGGACACCCGCGGCATCATCGATGCTATCCTCAACGGCAACATCCTCAGCGCTCCCACCAAGAAGCTCCCCATCTTTGACTTCGAAATCCCCACTCAGCTCGAAGGCGTTGACACCAACATCCTCGACCCGCGCGACACTTACGCTCAGGAAGCTCAGTGGACCGAGAAAGCCCAAGACCTTGCTGCTCGCTTCATCAAGAACTTCAACAAATACACCAGCAATGCTGCCGGCAAGGCTCTCGTAGCTGCCGGTCCTCAGCTCTAAGACCCACACATCACCACAATAACAGCGAGAGGCGATGCCACCACGGCATCGCCTCTCGCCTTGTTATATATATAAGTGTATGTACCGATGCGGTGGTGGATATTTGTCGGCAAAATCCATTTTGAGCCATATTTATGTCGGCGATTGGTTCATTTTAGTTCAAAATAGCTCAAAAATCGAGCGCTGACGCGCAAAATATGTTATAAAACATATTTAACCCAATTTAACAATTGGGGGGGGTAGTTTCACACCTATTATATACCTTTGTGATGCCGAAGGCGTGACAAAGGGCGCCGCCGGCCCCGATAGTAATAATCCGAAATAACTTCAGGCAATGGCATTAGTTGATGACATAATAGCTGACATAGACCGGTATCTCAGAGGCTGTGGCCGCATACACTTCAACGAACGCGACTTGCAGATAAGGCTTGCGATGTATCTGCGCGCCACCGGCAGATACGACGATGTCGATGTGGAGTATTATGTGCCCCGGAGCGTCTTCCCCGCGGGCGCCTATATCTGGAACACTGAGATGAAGGTGGATATCGTGGTCAAGGGCCAAGGCGAATATGTGCCCATCGAGCTGAAATACAAGACCCAGACCATAGGCGCGGCGCTGACACGCTTTGACGAGTATGTAGGCACTGAGCCGGTGCTCAAAAACCAAGCCGCGCAAAACATGGGCAAATACGACTTCTGGAAAGATGTCCGCCGCCTGGAGCTGCTGCGGAGGCGCTTTAAGGCAGTGCGCCACGGTGTGGTGCTGTTTCTGACTAACGACAAGTCATACACTAAGGCTTCGCGTGCGAGCGCTATCTGTGCCAACTTTGCAATGGACGAGGGGCATCATAGTGCAGACAAGAGCTGGGCCGGCGGCGCAAAAGAGATACAGGGGCGACCCGACTTCAAGCTCAACAGAGGATATGATCTCGAATGGCATAGCCCCACGCTTGCCGGCCAGCAATACTATTACACGATAGTGCGTGTGTGACTGCTGAGATACATAAGGACATATATACACTTTTATAACTAATTATAAAACCAAAGACCAATGATTGTAAGAATTACAAAAACCGGCAAGATTGATCGCCGCACCACCGGCGGCAAGATCATAGCCGCGCGGATGGCAAGTGCCCGTGCCGCAAAGAAGAGAACGACCACAGGTGGTGTGCGCATCACTTCAAAAGGTAAGGTTGACAAGCGCACCAAAGAGGGCAAGGCTCTGTGCGCCCGTATGGCCAAAGCACGTCGTGCTAAGGGAAGTCTGAAAAATCGTATCAAACGCATATTGTTCTAATTGAGTATGAAAACAAAATTAAATAGTCTGGCTGCGCTGCTTAGCGCTGCCGTATGGGCCGACGGCGAATATGTAGAAGCCGAGAAAGAGGCCGTTGCCGAGGTTGCCGATGCTTTGGAAATCGCTCCCGAGGAGTTAGAGGCTGCTGTAAGCGCCGAGGTGTCAAAAATCAGCGGTATGGACGAAGAGGCTCTCAGCGAGTATCTTCTTGATGCCGGTGAGGCTGTAGATGAGAGCGAAGCAGGCATCGTCTTTGAGGCTCTGCTGCAGGTCGTGCTCGCTGATTCTGAGCTCAGCCGCTCTGAGGTGTCAACACTGCTGTCTGTCGCTGAAGCTATCGGCATCGAGGCCGAAGACGCTGTGCTGATGCTTGCCGATATGGTCAAGACTGAGGAAGACATCGAAATCGACTTTGAGGACTGATAGCATCTGACGCTATGGCTAAAGAATTCAAAATTGATGGGCGCATGAAAGTGCGCACCCTCAAAGCGCAGTTTAAAGCCACTTTCGGCGCAAGCCTCAGAGTGTATAAAAATAAGCACTTCGCGGACGATGAGGCAACGCTGGCCGCCATACGCGATGAGGGCGCTAAAGGCGGCGCGCTGACCGTGGGCGGTAACATCAAGGTGGGCTCTTTTGAACAGAAGATAAAAGAGCTGTATGGCATAGAGGTGCAGGTGGCTAATGCTGATGACACCAAGTTGTCAAACAATAGTATCACCCTCGCCGCTGCCGGCAAGGAATAAATCTACGGATATACAAAAGTAACACAATCAAAAACCAATACTACAATGAAAAAAGCAGCACGAGTAGGCAACTATATGATAGTCCAAAACGATGAAGGTGCTATCGTAGTATTTCGCACCTACGACAATGTCAAAGGTGCGCTGCGCGAGATAAGTGAGGCAATAGGCTTCAAATATGATCCGGCTTGGACCACACGCCAGCTTGGTTCGAAACTCATTGATGCTATAAATGGCAAATAAACGATGATAGGGTGTCTGCAAGGGTGGTGAGCACAGACTACAAAGGCATCCACCCTTGCAGGCACATTTATAAAAACTAACGACTAAAGAGATAACAGCTATGACCAAGATGTTAGTATCAGCTAAGGCTCAAAACCGCACGGCGCTGGGCATTGTTCACGCCTATATGGCGCTACACCCCGAGACAACACTCCGCGAGCTGCGCGCCGCGTTCCCCAACGATATATGCCCCGACAAGGGTGTCAGCGAGAATTTTATCTTGAACTCCGCCAGAGACGAGTATGACGGCTGGAATGGCTATTTCCGTGGCGATGATGAGGTGCTGACCATGGGCGATGGCAAGGAAGTGGTGATGAACTCAATGTGGACCAAGCCCAGCTATGACCGTATCGTGAAATTAGCACGCCGATATGGCATCGCCGTGCAGCATGTGGATAAACTGCCTGCCGGCACCCCCGGTGGTTTCATACTGCTTGCAGCCGAGCCTTCGGCTCCGCAGCAGTCTGCCCCCAAGAAAAAAATATCGTTGCAGACTATCATAACGATTGTAGTCGGAATCGCATCGTTGTTGGTTGCCTATTTTTGGCTGTATGAGTGACAAAGACATAAATAAACTATGAAAATACCGGGATTGTCATTCTCTTGGAAGCGTGCCGTAGGCATTTCAAGCTTCAAACAGAGTATAGCGCGTGCCACGGGTATCCCCACCACGCGCCAGGGTCGGCAGCGCAAGATAGGAGCGCTGCTCACATCAGCGATTTTGGGCGACACCAAGAAAGGTCGCAAAAAGAAATAAGGCAGTAGCGATGAATAGGCTGACAGCAAGGCGCATAGTGAAGCATCGAGCCTTTGAGCTCGCGATTATAGCTGTAATAATCATCAATGCGGTGTTTATCGGAGTGGAGTCGTATGGCTACAATGCCATCATCAACACTCTGCAATCCGTGATACTTGGTGTTTTTACTGCAGAAATACTGCTGCGCTATGTTGCCGCAGATGGTGTCAAATCCTTTTTCAGCGATGGATGGAATATCTTTGACCTCACGTTGGTGGTGATAGGTTATATCCCGGAGAGCATCTTTAGCGGCTCCTCGTGGGTGCTTGCCATCCGAGTGGTGCGCGTGTTCAGGGTCTTGCGTCTGCTGCGCACGCTCAAGGAGGTCAAGCTTATTATCACGGCGCTGACCAAGTCGATAAGCTCGCTGTTTTACAATGCCGTGTTCTTCTTCATCTTCCTGTATCTCTTTGCCATCATCGGCGTGGCGCTTTTCAGACTGCCTGATCGCTGCACGCTGACGCCACAGCAGCAAGAGGTGCTCGCGCAGCTTGAAGTGGAAACGCCGCAGGTATATACCGCGCGGCCTGACCCGTTCGGCAACCTGGGCGAGGCCTTGTTTACACTGTTCAGAGAGCTGACAGGCGATGATTGGGCTGCCTTACGCTACAATCAGATTACGGCGAGTGAGCATGGCCTCATCAGTGCATCGCCAACGGTGATCACAGCCTACCATATAGTGTGGTTTGTGCTGTCAGCGTGTCTGCTGCTCAATCTTGTGGTGGGTGCTATTGTCAACAACTATCAAATCTCGATGGATGAGACAGAGGCAAAGAAGAACAAGGCGTAGCAATACTTCGCGCTACTATTACTTTGACGACGAGGAGCTGACACCACGCCGCCGTAGTAGTCGCGGTGGCGGTGGAGCGCTGTCGCGCGCATGGAGC
>JAEDNZ010000079.1 GCA_016302215.1 Muribaculaceae bacterium | reverse complement strand
CTGACAGGTCGGGTATCATGCCGAAGACGCCGATAGAGCCGGTGAGGGTGGTGGCGTCGGCGTAGATGGCATCGGCGCCACACGAGATGTAGTAACCGCCTGATGCGGCATAGTCGCCCATTGACACATAGAAGGGCTTATCTTTGGATTTGAAATATTCGAGGGCTTCCCATATCTGCTCGGAAGCGAAGGCACTGCCGCCGCCCGAGTTCACGCGCATAACGAGCGCCTTGACGTGCTCATCGTCGGCGAGGTCTATAATCTGCGGGGCGAGTGTGCGGCCCACGATGCCCTGGTCGCCGTCGTCCACGATGTCGCCCTCGGCATATAGCACGGCGATGTGGTCGGCGTCTTTTGTGATGGAGCTATCATGCTGAGCCATATATTCGGCGGGGGTGACGAGGCGCAGCCCCTCGTCGTCATCGTCGGCGATGCCGGTGAGCTTGCGCAGGCGTTGCTCCACAGCGCGCCGGTATGCCAAAGCGCTTGCCGCGCCTGATGCTATGTACTCATCGGCGGTGCGGGTGGAGATGATGCTGTCGGCCCAGGCGTTGACGGCAGCCGCGTCCACGTTGCGACCTTTGGCGATAGTAGTTTGGGTGAAGTGCCACAGCGAGTCAGTGAACGCTTTGTATTGCAGGCGGTTAGGCTCGCTTATTTCGGTGAGTATGAAGGGCTCTACGGCGCTCTTGAAGGTGCCCACCTTCACGATGTTCATCTTCACACCCACCTTGTCCATAAGGCCCTTGTACATAGGAATGCTGAGGCCTATGCCGCGCACGTCGATATCGCCGAAGGGGTTGATAAAGAGGCTATCGGCCTGAGCGGCTATCATATAGTCGCCCTGAGAGTAGCTGTCAGCGTAGGCGTAAATCCATTTGCCGCACTTCTTGAAGTCGGCTAATGCGCTTATTATCTCCTCGCGTGTGGCGTATCCGGCCTCGGCGCCATCGCAGTCGATGTATATGCCTTTGATTTTGTCATCGTCTTTGGCGAGGCGAATGGCATCGAGGATGTCGCAAAGGGCTGCGTTGTCGGCGATGCCGCCGCTATTGACAATGTCTGAGATTGACCCGGCGGTGTAGTATTCGGAGATGGGGCCGCCGAGGTTGATATAGAGTATCGAGTTATCTTTGATTTTTGGCGTTGATGACGATGCCATTACCGCTCCCGCGATAGAGATGATAACCACGACTAAGATGCCTATCGTAATCCACAGACCGGCGATGGTGCCGAGCATAGAGATAAAAAAGCGTTTCAACATAATCCTTGCTATAGTTTAGAAGTGATGCTGATTATTGAGCTATTGATTGTTTTGATATTGATAATGTGTAGCACTACGGCAATATTGCACAAAGATACGAAAAATCACATTATCAATGCTCTATTATGCTAAAAAAAAGCCCGTTGAAGGCCAAAAAAATGCAAAAACGATATCAGCGGCCTCCCGGCGAGGGCTGTCACTCTCGCAACGATGGCGTTCTGCACGCGGCGCGGCGCTCATCAGCGTGCGCCGTCAAGACTCAGATAGCGCCCGGTGATGGAGTCAGGATTAGCAGCTATCTGCTCGGGGGTTCCGGTAGCCACGATGGTGCCGCCGCCGTCGCCTGCCTCGGGGCCCATGTCGATGACGTAGTCGGCAGAGCGTATGATGTCAGTGTTGTGCTCGATGATGACGAGGGTGTGACCCTGGGCCAAGAGCTTGTCAAAGGAGCGCAGCAGCGTGGCTATATCGTGGAAATGCAGGCCGGTGGTAGGCTCGTCAAAGATGAAGAGCGTGGGCTTGGGCCGCTCTTCGGCAAGGTGGTAGGCGAGCTTCACGCGCTGGTTCTCGCCGCCCGAGAGCGTTGACGAGGTCTGACCCAGGGTGATGTATCCGAGGCCCACATCGGCCAGCGGCCGGAGGCGGCGCACCACGCGCATATCGCCGGATTGGGTAAAAAACTCTATGGCTTGGTTCACGGTGAGGTCAAGCACCTCGCTGATGTTCAGGCCGTGGTAGCGCACCTGCAGTATGTCGCGCTTGAAGCGCCGGCCGTGGCACGCATCGCAGGTGATGGTGACATCGGCGAGAAATTGCATAGGTATGGTGATGGTGCCGTCGCCCTTGCATTGCTCGCAGCGCCCGCCTTCGGTGTTGAACGAGAAGAATGCCGCCGAGAGGCCCAATTGCCGCGCCAGCGGCTGCTCGGCAAAGACCTGGCGTATCTCATCGTAGGCCTTAAGGTATGTGGCGGGATTGGAGCGCGAAGACTTGCCTATGGGGTTTTGATCTACAAACACCACGTCGGCTATGTAGCGCAGGTCGCCATCAAGGCGCTCAAACTCGCCGGGCACCGAGTTGTCAATCTCGAGCTGACGCGCCATGGCCTTATAGAGTATGTCTCTGACGAGTGTAGATTTGCCGGAGCCGGACACGCCGGTGACCACCGTCATGATGCCTAACGGAAATCTCACGGTGATGTCGCGCAGGTTGTGATGCCGAGCACCTACCACCTCGATGTATTTTGACGAGCGACGGCGCGCCGGAGGCGTGTCAATGACCAGCTTGCCGCTGAGATATTGAGCGGTGAGCGACACCGATGCGGCATTGGCGATGTCGGCTGCCGGGCCCTGGTATATGATGTTGCCGCCGAGGCGGCCGGCGGCGGGACCTACGTCAATGATATAGTCGGCGGCATGCATGATTTCGGCATCATGCTCCACGACGACCACGGTGTTGCCGAGGCGTTGCAGCTGACGCAACACCTCTATGAGGCGCTGCGTGTCGCGCGGGTGCAGCCCTATCGATGGCTCATCGAGGATATACAGCGAGCCCACAAGGGGGCTGCCCAGCGAGGTAGCGAGGTTGATGCGCTGGCTCTCGCCGCCCGAGAGGGTGTTGCTCAGGCGGTCGAGGGTGAGATACCCCAGACCCACGTTGTCAAGAAATGTGAGCCGCTGCTTAATCTCTATGAGCAGGCGGCGCGCCACCTTGCTGTCAGCCTCGCTGAGAGTGAGGGCGTCAAACCACCGCAAAAGCTCCTTCACGGGCTTCTTGACGAGCTCGGCTATGGTGAGGCCGCCCACCTTGACATAAGCGGCCTCGGGCCTCAGGCGCGAGCCGTGACACTTGGGGCAGGTGGTCTTGGCGCGATAGCGAGCCATCATCACGCGGTATTGTATCTTGTGGCGCTGCTTCTCTACCCACGCAAAGAAGTCGTTGATGCCGTATTCGCCGTCGATGCCGTCCCAGAGCATACGGCGCTGCTCATCAGTCAGGCGGTAATAGGGGCGATGTATCGGGAAGCCCTTAGGCTCGGCACGCCGTATAAACTCGCGCTTGCACTCGCTCATCATAGGGCCGCGCCACGGAGCCACGGCGTCGTCATAGATAGAGAGGCGCTTGTTGGGAATCACGAGGTCCTCGGCGATGCCCAAAGCCTGGCCGAAGCCCTCACACACGGGGCACGCGCCGTAGGGGTTGTTGAAATTGAAGAGCTGCTCTGACGGCTCTATGAATGTGATGCCATCAGCCTCAAAGCGCTTGCTGAAGTCAAAACGCGCCGGGGCATCGCCGCCATTGTCGTCCCACACGAGCAGGCTGCACGCATCGTGACCCTCAAAGAACGCCGTCTCCACCGAGTCGGCAAGGCGCGAGAGCTCATCGCCACGGTGAGTCACCATCAGGCGGTCAATCAGCAGCATAGGCAGCGCCGCGTTGCCTTTGACGGCGTTGGCCGCATAGTCGGCGATGTCAACAAAAGCGCCGTCGTCATACAAGCGCGTGAAGCCCTCTTGCAAGTACACATTCAGGCGATGGCTGAGGTCGCTGTCGCCAATGGTGATAGGCGCCACGATGGCGATGCGCGTGCCGTCGGGATAGGTGAGCGCACGGTTGACCACATCATCGATGGTGTGCTTGAGCACCTCGCAGCCGCTCACGGGCGAGAAAGTGTGGCCTACGCGCCCGAAGAGCATGCGCAGGTAGTCATATATCTCGGTGGAGGTGCCTACGGTAGAGCGCGGATTGCGCGTGTTGACTTTCTGTTCTATAGCTATAGCCGGCGGAAGGCCTTTGATGCCATCGGTCTCGGGCTTGGTGAGCTTGCCCATAAATTGGCGCGCATAGGCCGACAGGCTCTCGATGTAGCGGCGACGCCCCTCGGCGTAGAGCGTGTCAAAAGCCAGCGACGACTTGCCGGAGCCGGATACGCCGGTGATGACGATGAATTGGTTGCGTGGAAGATTCACATTCACATTCTTAAGATTGTGAACCTTGGCGCCGCGTATGGTGATATACTGTTGTGACATTATGGTCAGAGCGATAGTCAAAGTGCAAAGTTAGTGAAAATCCTCCACTCCGCAAAGGTTTTTTCATCGCCCCACATCGCTTGCGAGGCGCTCCCCTCACTTAGCATCGGCGCAGCTCCAAGTGCTCTGAGTGCTCCGAGAAATAGGGCGATGCGCGCAAGGCGCGCATATCAGCCGCAAGGCTGATGTGGCCTGACGGCGCGGCGGCGATATAGCGTGGTGGGCGCGGACGCCGGGGCAGGATTCATACAAGCATTACACAAAAATAGGTCGGAAAAAAGGGCTTTTTTCCCGACCTACTTTATTATTTATTGCTTATATGTTGCTAACCGGTGACGCGATGGGAGTTATTCCTCGTCGTCGTCCTCCTCGCGCATATTGTGGAACACATTCTGCACGTCTTCGTCGTCTTCGAGCTTCTCGAGGAGCTTGTTGATAGACTCGCGCTGCTCGGGCGTCACGTCTTTGAGGTCGTTGGGGATACGCACAAACTCAGAGCTGATAATCTCGTAGTTGTTGTCCTCGAGATACTTCTGGATAGCAGAGTACGACTCAAAAGCGCCGTAGAGCACGATGGCTTCGTTGCCGTCCTCATCTTCTTCATGGCCCAGCTCATCTACGCCATAGTCAATAAGCTCGAGCTCGAGGTCGTCGAGGCTGATACCCTCTACCGGTTTGATTTTAAACACACATTTGTGGTCAAAGAGGAATGTCAGCGAGCCTTGAGTGCCCAGAGAACCGCCGTGTTTGTTGAAGTAAGAGCGCACGTTGGCCACTGTGCGCGTATTATTGTCGGTAGCGGCCTCCACAAAGATAGCGATGCCGTGAGGTCCATATCCCTCGTATGTGATTTCCTTGTAGTCGCTGGCGTCTTTGTCTGTGGCTTTCTTTATTGCGCGTTCTACCGTGTCTTTGGGCATATTAGCCGCCTTGGCATTCTGCATCAAGGCGCGCAGGCGTGGGTTATTCTCCGGCTCCGGACCACCGGCCTTGACAGCGATAGTGATTTCCTTGCCTATGCGAGTAAATGTGCGCGACATATTACCCCAGCGCTTCAGCTTTCTTGCTTTGCGGTATTCGAATGCTCTTCCCATACTTAATGTTTAGGTGATTTTTATTTATATAGTATTTTATTTCTCTCTTTTTATCGCAGCTCGGCGTGCAGCTGCTTTTGCAGGTTGGTGATTATCTTGGCCATCACCTGGTCAATGTATTTCTCCTGCAGGGTCTTTTCATCGTCTTGCAGCGTCATGGTGATGGCGTAGGATTTCTTGCCCTCGGGCAGGTTCTTGCCTTCATACACGTCAAAGAGCGACACGCTGCGCAGCAAGCGACGCTCGCTCTCGCGCACCACCCTCTCCACGTCGGCAAAGGTCACCGTCTTATCTATCAGCAGCGACAAGTCGCGCTTCACGGGCTGAGTCTTGGGCAAGGCTGCATATTTTACTTCACGCTTGAGCACGAGAGCCGTGAGAGCAGCCCAGTCAAGCTCGGCATAGTATGACTGCTGCTTGAGGCCGCAGAGCTTTGCCACCTCAGGCTTGACGATGCCCATCACGCCAAGGCGCTTGCCTGAGCGTGTGGCGATATCCATCGCGGCTGACAGGTAGCTCACGGCAGAGCGTGTCAGCGTTATCTCCTTGTCGCTCACGCCAAGGCGCGTCAGCACGCCGGCGACGACGGCTTTCAGGTCATAGAACGTAGCCTCCTCGGCTGCGCGCGACCAGTTGCCGCTGCAGCTGTTGCCTGTCATCCACAGCGCCAGCCGTGAGCCTTCGCTGAAGGGCGCCAGCGGCTTTTGCTCTGTGATTTCGGCCTGCGGATTGCGGAAATACACATTACCAAACTCATACATCGCCAGGTCTGAGGCCTTGCGGTTGACGTTATGCGCCATTGACTCCAAGCCGCCGAAGAGCAGCGTCTGGCGCATCACATTGAGGTCTTGGCTCAGCGGGTTGAGCAGCTTCACGCAGTGGTCGGTCGGATATTCGGCGATGTCAGCATAATATGCCTCGGCGGTGAGTGAGTTATTGAGTATCTCGTCAAAGCCCATAGCCGTGAGCTGATTGGCGATGGTGCGGCGCAGGTCATCGGCAGCATCTATATCGGTCTTGAATGACAGCGAGGCGTGCAGCACCGTGGTCATCGCTATGTTGTTGTAGCCATAGATGCGCAGTATATCCTCGATGACATCGCAGGCGCGACGCACATCTACTCTGTAGGTGGGCACTGCTATCTGCATAGTGCCGCCGTCAGCATCGCTGCGGCTCGTGACAGATATTTCAAGGGAGTCCAAGATGGCATCTACGGCATCGTGAGGTATCGGCTGACCCAGCAGCCTGTCGATTTGGTTATACGACAGCTCTACGGGATATGGCGCTACCGGCGACGGATACACATCGTGCACGCTGCCCACAATACGTCCGCCGGCAAGCTCCTTCACGAGCAATGCCGCTAACTGCAAGGCATACATGCAGCCGTTGGGGTCAACGCCGCGCTCGTAGCGGAACGATGCATCGGTGCTCAAGCCATGGCGACGCGCCGTCTTGCGCACTGACGTGGGGTGGAAGCAGGCGCTCTCGATGAATACCGATGTCGTGGCCTCGGTGACTCCCGAGTCCAAGCCGCCGAACACGCCGGCGATGCACATAGGCTCGCGCTCGTTGCATATCATCAAGTCGGCGGCGTCAAGGGTGCGCTCCACGCCGTCGAGTGTGGTAAATTTGGTGCCCGAAGCACAGTTGCGCACCACGATGGTGTCGCCGGCAATCTTGGCGCGGTCAAAGCAGTGCAGCGGATGTCCTATGCCATGCAAGATATAATTGGTGATATCCACGATATTGTTGATGGGGTGCATACCTATCGCGGTGAGTCGCTCCTTAAGCCAATCGGGGCTCTCCTTGACGGTGACGCCCTCTATCGTGACGCCGGCATAGCGCAGGCAGGCTTGCTCATTCTCCACACGCACACCTACGCCGGGGCGCGAGGGGTCGTCGATGGCAAAGGCCTCCACCGAGGGCCGATGCAGCGGCGTGGCCGTACTGTGGCAGGCCAGATAGGCGCTCAAGTCGCGCGCCACGCCATAGTGGCTGGCGGCATCGATGCGGTTGGGGGTCAAATCCACCTCCAGCACATAGTCATCGCTGAGCTGATAATAGTCAGCTGCCGGGGTGCCGGGAGCGGCCGCGCCATCAGCAAGCACGATGATGCCGTCGTGGCTGGTGCCCACGCCTATCTCGTCTTCGGCGCAAATCATACCGAATGACTCCACGCCGCGTATCTTTGATTTCTTTATCTGAAACTCCTTATCGCCATCGTAAAGCGTGGTGCCTACGGTAGCCACCACCACAGTCTGGCCGGCAGCCACATTAGGAGCGCCGCACACTATCTGCACCGGCTCTGCAAGCCCCAAATCCACCGTGGTGATGTGCAGGTGGTCGCTATTGGGGTGCTCCTCGCAGGTGAGCACCTTGCCGATGACGATGCCGCGCAGACCGCCGCGCACGCTCTCCACGCGCTCGATGCCGCCGGTCTCCAGACCTATCGATGTCAATGCAGCCGACAATTCCTCCGGCGTCAGCGCCGTGTCAATATACTCTTTGAGCCATTTATATGATATGTTCATAGCCTTATGTATTGTCTTTATCGATGTCGATATTATTTTAACGTGCAAATTTACAAAGAAAAAATGAAAATGATTAACTTTGCAATACGAAAATAGTCAATTTCATCATCTCACCCCCCTATGAACCGTCTTTTATCCACCATAATATTAGGCATCGCAGCCGCTAATGCCGCTTGGGCCGGGCCGCAGATATCATGGCTCGCCGAAAGCCACGACTTCGGCATCTTCAACGAAGACGCCGGCGAGCAGACTTGCTCATTCTCCTTTGTCGGGAGTTTGTCACTTTGAGCTTGTAAGTGCCTGGAAATTAGGTTTTTCCAATCCCAAAATTGAGTTCTTCAAAAGAATTTACTAATTTTGCACTTGCCACTTGACTCTGCAAGCGAAACGGCTGTTTCGCTACTGCAAAGTTAGCACATTATTTTCCTCCCTCCAAATCCCTCACGCTGAAAAACACCCACTTTACTCATCGATTTTCCTGGGCGATTTGCCCGTAAAACGCTTGAAGTTGCGGTAAAATGATTTATCGGATGAGAAGCCGGAGCGGT
>JAEDNZ010000078.1 GCA_016302215.1 Muribaculaceae bacterium | reverse complement strand
TCATAGCATGCACACTATCATTAGCCGCCGGCACAGCTACGGCGCTGACAAGCTCATACTACGCAGCCGAGTCAAAACTCGCCTCGGGCCACTGGGTCAAAATCATCGCCGACAGCGAGGGTATATATCAAATCAGCTACGACACACTGCGCGAATGGGGTTTTTCCGACCCCTCAAAAGTAGCGGTCTATGGCTACGGCGCCACGGCTCTGGACGACCACTCGCTGCTCAACAAGCCCGATGATATGTCGCAGACGGCGATGCTGCACACCGACGATGGCCGCCTGCTGTTTTACTCTGATGGTGTGGCGCGCCTGATGGTCAACACGATATCATCAGACGGCACCCTTGACCGCAACTACTATTCGCCTCACGCCTATCTGCTGCTTAGCGATGTGGAGGAGCCCCAATCGCCCTCCACCAGCGCCTATGATGCCACCGCCTCAGCCACGGCGCTGAAGCTGCACATCCACTCAGACTTCTATGAATATGAGGAGCAAAACCCGTCGCTGGCCGGCGTATTCTTCCACGAGAACCCCATCACTGCCGGCACCACACGCAGCTACACCTTCAGCGTGCGCGACTTTTACGCTCCGGGCATAGTGGAAGGCGTGCGCTATGACCGCGGGTCATTTCGCTACTACGCGGCGCTCAACTGCGGCACACTGACGCAGTTCACGGCGTCGTGCGACGGAGTGACGCCTATGTCGTCGTCAGTGAGCAACGAGGCCGCCACCACGCTGGGCACCTCATACCGATATGCGCCTTGCAAAGGCATATACCCCTTCACGGCCGGCGATGCCGACATCGCCACGGGCAGCGAGCTGACCTTTAACGTCACGCTGCCGTCAACGGCCGAGGTGGGCTATGCCGCCATAGACCGCGTGCAGCTGCTGTACCCGCGCCTGAATATCATGCACGCTGACGAGCCGGCGATGATAATGTCGTTTCCGGCCACCGTCACCGGCCAGAAATTCTATGTCAGCGAGGCGTCAGCAGACTTGCAGATATGGAATGTGACCACTCCTTGCGCCATTTCGGCATACCAAGGCATCTACGACAGCGAAAAGCGCACCATGACCTGCACCTTTGAGGCGTCGTACCCGGTCAAGGCGCAGACGGCGGCACGCATCGTGGCCTTTGAGCCCGGCGGTGCTTTCCCCGAGCCCGAATATGTAGGTCCGATAGCCAATAGCAACATCCACGCCGACGCCACGCCCAACATGGCTATCATCACTACCGCCAGCTACGCCGACGCCGCTCGTGAGTTAGCACAGATACACCACGAGCTGCAGGGCCTCAACGTCAGCGTATATATCTCCGACGATATCATCAACGAATTTGGCTGCGGCACACCACACGTCATGGCATACCGCCGCATGGCCAAAATGTTCTACGACCGCTCACCGGCCACGTTCAAGCATATCCTCTTCTACGGGCCCACGAGCTATGACAACCGCGGCATCACCGTCAAGCCCACAGACCGCTTGCTGTGCTTCGAGACCGAGGTTCAGAACTCAGCCAAGGACCCCACCTCCAACTACTGCTGCGACGCATACTTCGCTATGCTCAACGACACGTTCACCTTCGCCAAGCTCACGTCTAACCCCACGCAGGTCAACGTAGGCCGCCTGCCGGTGCACACGGCACAAGAGGCTTCCGACATCAACGAGAAGATACGCACCTACCTGACACACCTGCCCGGCGCCGATGTCTTTGCGAGCGTGCTCACCGCCGGTGACGACGGCGACGGCCGCGGCCACATCAAAAACGCCGAAGAGGCCGCCGAGGCAATGCTCGCCACTAACCCCGACCTCAGCGTCACGCGCATCCACGACGGCTGCTACACCCTCATCAACGGCAAAGCCGTGTTGTGCCAGAATGCCATCGCCGAAGCCCTGACCAAAGGCATAGGATACATGACATATTCAGGCCACGGCGGCGGCATCACCATCTGCGTTGAAGATATGTGGAACTCTCACATGTGCAACACTACGCCCTACCCGCCCCGCGGAGTGATGATGCTCGCCTCGTGCGACCTCTACACCTTTGACCGAGATGTGCCGAGCCTCGCCCGCGACTTAATCCTCAAGAAAGACGGCGGCGCCATAGGCGTCATCGCCGCCGGCCGCTCGGTGTATATGGAGCACAACCAGAGCGGCAATGTGGCATGGAGCCGCGCTTACGCCTCAGCATCGCCGACGACCACCATCGGCGACATCTACCGCATCGGCCGCAACAGCATGCTCAGCACCGGCGCCAACGATAGCCGCGACATCAACACCATGTGCTACAACCTCTGCGGCGACCCGGCTGTGCCCGTCGGCGGTCCGGCCTACGACATCAACATCACCGCCATCAACGGCGCTGACACCGGGAGCACCACCACCGTGGCGCCGCTCACTGAGGTGACCATCTCCGGCCATGTGCTCAACCCTGATGGCTCAATCTGCACCACCTTCAACGGCACCCTCAAGCTCGACATACACGACGGCCCCGTCACGATGGCCGTGCGCAATGAGAGCAACCTCGTAGATGGCGCTCCGGCGACAATCACCACCGATGAGAAGGTGCTCACCACCATCACCGCCACGGTCAGCGGCGGCACCTTCACCGCCACCGCCATCATCCCGGCGCCGTCAGTGCCCTCAGTGTCAAACCGCATTCTCGCCACCGCCACCGCCGACAATGGCGCCACCGCGCTTGGCCACTCTGACGCCCTGATAGTCAGCGGCTACGATGCCGAGGCCGCCGCCGGCCTTGACACCACAGCGCCGAGCATCGATGCCATGTACATTGACGCGCCATCATTCTGCGACGGTGACATCGTGGCCACCGACGCCATCTTATATGCCGATATCACACCCTCGCCTACGGGCATCTGCTTCAGCAGCCGCGGCCCGATAGCGGGAGCCCCGACCGCCGTTCTCGATGGCGTCACACCGCTCTACGGCGTGGGCTCGTATATCACCGTCGATGCCGCTGCCGGCACGGCACAGCTGCGCTACCCCCTCAGCGGCCTCACTGACGGCGACCACACCATCAGCGTCACCATCACCAACAATGCCGGCACGCAGACCACGGCCGACGTCTCATTCAGAGTGGTCAGCACGCCCATTGACGCCGCCATCAGCATCGCCGAGACCACGGCACGCACCCAGGCCACCTTTGACCTGCAGCACAATATCCCCGGTGACTACACCGCCACCATCATCATAGAAAACGCCGACGGCACCACCGCCCGGCGCATCACCAATGCCGCCTTCCCCTACGAATGGGACCTCACCGATGGCGCGGGCCACGCCGTGACCGACGGCCAATACAAGGTCTATGCTCTCATCAAAGCAGGCCGTATGCTCGGGGCCTCCGGTAAGGCATCATTCGTGGTAATCAAATAACAGCGGCTACTATCACTATCATGGCAGACGACCTTACGCAACATCAGCTTGACATCGACAGCCCCGACACCCCGGTCGAGGCCACATATACCGAAGACGAAATACAGACCCTCGACTGGAAAGAGCATATACGGCGGCGCCCGGGTATGTACATCGGGAAGCTCGGCGACGGCTCTAACTCAGACGACGGCATCTATGTGCTGCTGAAAGAGGTGCTCGACAACTCCATTGACGAGCACATGATGGGCTTCGGCAAGCAGATAGCCATCACCACAACTGACAACCACACCATCACCATCAGAGACTATGGGCGCGGCATCCCCCTGGGCAAGCTCATCGATGTGGCGTCGAAGATGAACACCGGCGGCAAGTACGACTCCAAGGCCTTCAAGAAATCAGTGGGCCTCAACGGCGTCGGCATCAAGGCCGTCAATGCCCTCTCCACGCGCTTTGACATCTACAGCGTGCGCGATGGCATGAAGAAGGAAGCCCACTTTGCCATGGGCGAGCTTGTTGACGACTGCGAGATAACGCCTACCGATGAGCCTAACGGCACGTGCGTCACCTTCACCCCTGACGGCTCCATCTTTCGCAACTATGCCTACAGCGACGAGTTCATAGTGCCGCTGCTCAAGAACTACACCTTCCTGAACACCGGCCTGGCAATCGTCTTCAACGGCAAGCGATACGTGTCGCGCAACGGCCTGCTCGACCTGCTCGACCAAAACATCACCAAGAAGCCGCTCTACCCCATCATACACCTCAAGGGCGACGACATAGAGATAGCTATCACCCACGCCGACCAATACGGCGAGGAGTATTACTCCTTTGTCAACGGCCAGCACACCACGCAGGGCGGCACGCACCTGAGCGCCTTCAAAGAGGCCGTGTCGCGCACCATCAAAGAGTACTTCAACCGCAGCTTTGAATACTCAGACATACGCAACGGCATGATAGCGGCCGTGGCTATAAAGGTGGAGGAGCCGGTGTTTGAATCGCAGACCAAGACTAAGCTCGGCTCACGCGACATAGGACCGGAGGGACCCACCGTGGCAAAGTTTGTCGGCGACTTCATAAAAAAGGAGCTGGACAACTATCTGCACAAAAACCTCGACATCGCCGACATTATCCTCAAGAAGGTGCAGGAGAGCGAACGCGACCGCAAAGCGATGGCCGGCGTCACCAAAGCCGCGCGCGAGCGCATCAAGAAGATAGCAGTGCACAACAAGAAGCTCTTTGACTGCGTGGTGCACCTGAGCGATGCCAAAGGCGACGACGCCAAGCGCCAAGGCTCGTCAATCTTCATCACCGAGGGCGACTCGGCCAGCGGCTCCATCACGCGCATCCGCGACGTGCAGACACAAGCCGTGTTTGCCCTACGCGGCAAGCCCCTCAACACCTACGGCATGCCTCTGCCCGAAGTATATAAGAACGATGAGTTTGCGCTGCTGCGCGCCGCCCTCAACATTGAGGACAGCCTCGACAACCTACGCTACAACAAGGTGATTATCGCCACAGATGCCGATGTCGATGGTATGCACATAAGGCTGCTCATCATCACCTACTTCCTGCAGTTCTTCCCGGACCTTATCAAGAAAGGCCACCTGTATGTTCTGCAGACGCCCCTATTCCGCGTGCGCGACAAGCGCAAAGCCAAGCGCTCCGGCAAGAAAAGCGCCGGCGCTGCCCTCGACAGCACCACCTACTGCTACAGCGACGATGAGCGCATACGCGCCATTGAGAGCCTCGGCACTAACGCCGAGATTACGCGTTTCAAAGGCCTCGGCGAGATTGATGCCGAGGAGTTCAAGACATTCATCGGTCCCGATATGCGCCTCGACCGCGTCTCGCTGCGCAAAGAGGACGGCGTGGCCGAGCTGCTTGAGTTCTATATGGGCAAGAACACTATGGAGCGCCAAAACTTTATCATCAACAATCTCGTTATAGAAGATGATAGCCAACTCTGACAACACCTCATCAGCGGCAGCTCCACAGCCGCGCATAGCCCTCTTTCCGGGGAGCTTTGACCCGTTCACTCGCGGGCATGCCTCCATCGTGGAGCGGGCACTGCAGCTCTTTGACCATGTGGTCATAGCCATAGGCTACAACGCCGCCAAAATCTCACACGACGATATCTCGCGACGCGAGGCCACCATACGCAGCGTGTATCACGACCGCCGGGAGCGCGTGTCGGTGATTTCATACTCCGGGCTCACCGCCGATGCCGCTCGCGACAGCGGCGCCTGCGCCATAGTGCGTGGCATACGCTCTGTCAAAGACTTTGAATATGAGCGCGATATGGCCGACATCAACCGCCAGCTGTCCGGGCTGGAGACCGTGCTGCTCTTCAGCCTGCCCGAGCTCGCTGCCGTGTCGTCATCGCTGGTGAGAGAGCTTAAAGCCCTGGGCACCGACATCTCGCACTTCCTGCCATAAGGAGCAAAGACCAATTCACCACACACATATCCACACACCTCGATTACAGACCATTATGAAATTACGCAATAAGATAGCCGCCGTCGCCACCGTGCTCACCTCAATGGCGATGGCTTTAATGTATGCCGCACCGGCCCAGCCGCAGTATGTGCTCACGCCCGACCAGAAGCTGCGGCTCGCCGAAGGCGTCATTGAGAACTATTATGTGGAGAGCGTCAACCCCGACTCTATCGTAGATCAGGCCATTATAGCCATGCTCAAGACCCTCGACCCACACTCAGCATACACCACGCCGGAGGAGACACGCGAGCTCAACCAGCCACTTGAGGGCAAATTCAGCGGCATAGGCATACAATTCAACATGGTCAAAGACACACTCTATGTGGTGCAGACGACTCCCGGCGGGCCCTGCGAGAAGGTAGGTGTGCGCCCCGGCGACCGCATCATCAGCGCCAACGACACCATCATCTCCGGCAAGAAGCTCACCAATAGCGGCATCATCAAGGTGCTGCGCGGCCCCAAAGGGTCGGTGGTGGAGCTCAAAGTAAAGCGCGGCGATGACGCCGAGCTGCTCTCGTTCACCATCGTGCGCGACGACATACCCATCTACAGCATCAGTGACACCTATATGGCCAACGACACCACCGGCTATATCGCCATATCACGATTTGCCGAGAGCACCGCCGATGAGATGGTGAAGGCCGTCAACAAGCTGCTCAAAAAAGGTATGCGCAACCTCATCATCGACCTCTCAGACAATACCGGAGGCTATCTTGGCGCGGCGTGCGCCCTCTCGGAGGGCTTCCTCGCCAAAGGCGACCCCGTGGTGAGCACCCAGGGTCTCAACTCGCCCCGAGCATCATACACCGTGGAGGCCGACGGCAAGTTCAAGGGCCGCGTGGTGGTCATCGTCAACCAATACTCAGCCTCAGCCGCCGAAATCCTCGCCGGCGCCCTTCAGGACAATGACCGCGCCGTCATCGTGGGGCGTCGCACCTTCGGCAAAGGTCTGGTGCAGCGCCCGTTCCCATTCCCCGACGGCTCCATGATACGCCTCACCACCTCGCGCTACTACACCCCCTCGGGTCGCTGCATACAAAAGCACTATGACAAGGGCCATAGCGAAGAATATCAGCTCGACCTGTACAACCGCTACACCGGCGGCGAGCTCTGGAGCGCCGACAGCGTCAAGCTCGACTCCACCCAGCGCTTCGAGACCCTGCGCCACCACCGCGTCATCTACGGCGGCGGCGGCATCATGCCCGATGTGTTTGTGCCCGTTGACACTACCCACTTCAGCAAATACTACCGCGACCTTATCGCCAAGCGCGTAATCATAGAATACTGCCTCGACTACGTCAACACCAACCGCAAAGAGCTGCTCAAAAAATACCGCGATGACGACGCCTTCCACACCAAATTTGCCGTCACCGACGAGCTGCTACAATCGCTCATCGACCGCGGCATCGCCGAGGGCGTAGCCTTTGTCGAGGACGACTGGCAGCGGTCGCGCCGCTACATCGCCGCCATCGTCAAGGGTCTGCTCAGCCGCGACCTCTATGACAACGGCTCGTACGCTCGCGCCGTGGCGCCCATCAACCCCGATATGCAAGCAGCGCTCAGCGTCATCAATGACCCCGAGCGCTACAATGGCATACTGCGCGGCACCGGCGAGTGACGCCGACCGGCCATCGCTACTTCATATTGCGCGACTTATAGATTAAGTCCTTAGCATTATTTAGCTGCTGCAACTTGCGCGTTGCGGCAGCTTTGACATCGTCGCCGAGCGAAGCCACCTTGTCAGGGTGATACTCCATGGCGAGGCGACGGTAAGCCTTGCGCACCTCATCGTCAGAGGCGTCAGGCGTGAGACCCAGCACAGCGTAAGCATCGCTGAGGCTCTCACCCCCGAGGTGCAGCATCTGCTCCACCACCGAGGCGTCAAGACCCATGTTGACAGCCACAAAGCGCACGGCATCGACCTCCGAGGCCTCAATGCGCCCATCGGCCTTGACCAATTCGCATAAGAAAGCCACAAGCTGTAATCGGCCCTCGGCCGTCACATGGGGGATAATCTCGCGGCACGCCTGAGCTATGTCGGCGCGCCAGCGCTGCTCGCCCATCTGCTTGCGGCGCTCAAAGAGCTTCAGCAATATCTCATTGCCCTGAGTCACAGCGCCTTCGCCGAAATTGTGGCGCAAGAAAGCGCGCGCCATCTCCATCTCCGAGTGCATGATTTTGCCGTCAGCGCCTATCACATGCGCCATGAGCACCGTCAGCGAGAACAAAAAACCATTGCGCGAGCCACCATCAGCTGCCGTGGCGGTAGCGCTGTCAGCGGCGGAGTTGCCGGTGGCGTTGCCCTCAAACATTCGGTCAATCAGCGAGCCCAAGCCATAACCGGCCAAGCCGCCCAAGATACTGCCCGAGGCAATCCAGCCCAGACACCCGCCTATCCATTTTGCAAAAGACATATCAGAATTACTATTTAGAGAATAACGAGAGGCAAAGATAGCCATTTTCGCTCTTATGCCACGCATCGTCGCGGCCATTTTGCAGTTTTTCACACTCGCCGCGTGCCGATAGGAGTAATTGGACTGATTATCGGCGGCGTAAAAAACAGAAAAATCAA
>JAEDNZ010000077.1 GCA_016302215.1 Muribaculaceae bacterium | reverse complement strand
CACATCGCAAAGAAGAACGATGCCACCGGCGAATACACCCTCGAGCAGACAGAGCAGCTCCCCGCCGTAACCAACACTGACGCCATGCAGCTCAACTACAAGACCGTGCTCAACCCCGCCACTAAGGCCTACCAAGACGCCGGCGACTGGAACGGTAACCTCCTGGCCATTCAGGCCATCGCCGCCGTGCTCTGGGCCGTCGCTCTCGCTTGGTTCCGTAACCGCAAGCTCGGCTACTCGCTCAGCCTCCTCATCGGCGCCATTGGCTTCATCTCGGTATTCTTCATCACTAACCAATACCTCCTCGGCGTAAGCTACGCCCTTATGGGATGCGCCTGGGCTGCCATGCTCGCCATGCCATTCACAATCCTCACCAACGCACTCTCCGGAGGAAACATCGGCACATACCTCGGCCTCTTCAACTGCACCATCTGTCTGCCTCAGATCATCGCCGCCCTCTGCGGTGGAGCCATACTCCACTGCTTCCCCATCGGCGCTAACGGTGCCCCGCAGACTGTGTTCATGCTCATGGTTTCAGGCATACTGCTCATATGCGGTGCCGCTGCCGTGTGGATTATCAAAGAGACATTCGGCTCGCAGCAAGCTGCGCCTGACCCCGCCGAGTAACCGCCATACACCCCTCTCAACGACACTGAATGGAGTCAATCCGTCAACTCTATAAGATAGGCTGCGGCCCTTCGAGCTCCCACACAATGGGGCCTCGAAAGGCCGCCCTCATTTTCGGCTCGCGACACCCCGGCGCCGCTCGCTTCAAAGTCACTCTCTACGGCTCTCTCGCCGCCACTGGCCGAGGACACCTCACCGACAAAGCCATCATTGATGCCCTTAGCCCAATCGGACCCACCGACATCGAATGGCTACCCGACACCGTCCTCCCCTTTCACACCAATGGCATGACATTCACCGCCATCGATGCCGGCGGCAATGCCATGGGAGCCCCATGGACAGTATATTCCATCGGCGGAGGCGACATCGTGGAGCAAGGACAGCCTCGCTCCCCTGCCGTCTCAATCTATCCCCTGTCTAAAATCAAAGACATACAGCAGTGGTGCGAAGACTCCGGCCGCTCCTACTGGGAATACGTTGACACCTACGAGGGACACTCCATCTGGGCATACCTCGCCGAGGTGTGGCACGTCATGAAAGAAGCCGTAGAGCGTGGCATCGAAGCCGAGGGAGTGCTCCCCGGCGGCCTCGGCGTCCGCCGAAAGGCCGTCAGCTACTACGTCCACGCCGCCGGTTACAACAGCTCCCTCAAAAGCCGTGGCCTCGTATATGCCTACGCACTCGCCGTAAGCGAAGAAAACGCCGCCGGCGGACGCATCGTCACAGCTCCCACATGCGGCTCTTGCGGCATCGTTCCAGCCGTACTCTACCACCTCCACACCTCAAAAGGCTTCAGAGAGCAGCGCATACTCCGTGCGCTCGCCACAGCAGGCCTGTTCGGCAATGTGGTCAAACACAACGCCTCTGTCTCCGGCGCCGAAGTAGGATGCCAGGGCGAGGTTGGCGTGGCTTGCGCCATGGCCGCTGCCGCAGCCTCGCAGCTATTCGGTGGCACTCCCGCACAAATAGAATACTCCGCCGAAATGGGCCTCGAACACCACTTAGGCCTCACCTGCGACCCCGTTTGCGGCCTCGTCCAGATACCCTGCATCGAGCGAAACGCATACGCCGCCGCACGTGCCCTCGACGCCAACCTCTACGCCGCATTCTCCGACGGCCGACACTCCGTCACCTTTGACCGCATCGTCGAGGTTATGAAGCAGACCGGCCACGACATACCCTCCCTCTACAAAGAGACCGCACAAGGAGGCCTCGCCGCCATCAAATAGCCCCCGGCCTCGCCCTCCGAGTCCTCCGAGTCCTCTGAGTGCTCCCCACGATTTAAAGCCCAAATTTACCCAAATTTGGCAGTTGGCAATAATTTTTGTAATTTTGTAGGCTAATATAGGTACTCACTCATGAAACATATACGCAACTTCTGCATCATTGCCCATATCGACCACGGTAAATCCACCCTCGCTGACCGCCTGCTGGAATACACTCACACCATAGCCGAAAAGGACATGGAGGCGCAGGTGCTCGACGATATGGACCTCGAACGCGAGCGCGGCATCACCATTAAGAGCCACGCCATACAGATGCAGTATGCCCTCAACGGCCAAGATTATACACTCAACCTTATTGACACCCCGGGACACGTCGATTTCTCTTACGAGGTATCGCGCTCAATTGCAGCATGCGAGGGCGCGTTGCTCATCGTTGATGCCTCGCAAGGCATTCAGGCCCAGACTATCTCTAACCTGTATATGGCCATCGACAATGACTTGGAGATTATACCCGTAATCAACAAGATTGACCTCGACTCCGCAAAGCCCGAGGAGGTCGAGGACCAAATCATTGAGCTGATAGGCTGTGACCGCGATGACATCATTCGCGCCAGCGGCAAGACCGGCGAGGGCATTCCCGAAGTGCTCCAAGCTATCGTAGAGCGCATTCCCGCTCCCGTTGGCGACCCCGACGCCCCACTCCAAGCCCTCATCTTCGACTCTGTATTTAACCCATTCAGAGGCATCATCGCTTACTTCAAAATCGAAAACGGCACTATCCGCAAAAACGACTTCGTCAAGTTTGTAGCCACCGGAAAGCAGTACAATGCCGACGAGATAGGCGTCCTGAAGCTCGACATGTCGCCCCGCGACACTCTCTCGGCCGGCAACGTGGGCTACATCATCTCAGGCATCAAGACCTCGCGCGAAGTCAAGGTAGGCGACACCATCACCCACGTGGCAGCGCCCTGCGAGGCCGCCATCAAAGGATTTGAGGAGGTCAAGCCCATGGTCTTTGCCGGAGTATATCCCATTGAGACCGAGGACTTTGAGAACCTCCGCGCTTCGCTCGAAAAGCTACAGCTCAACGACGCCTCACTCACCTTCACCCCCGAGTCATCGGCGGCCCTCGGCTTCGGCTTCCGTTGCGGCTTCCTCGGACTCCTCCACATGGAGATTATCCAAGAGCGCCTCGGTCGCGAATTTGACATGGACGTCATCACCACCGTGCCTAACGTCAGCTACCGCGTCTTCGACAAAAAAGGCAATATGACCGAGGTCCACAACCCCTCCGGACTACCCGACATCACCCTCATCGACCATATCGAGGAGCCGTACATCAGGGCATCGATTATCACAACCGCCGACTTCATAGGCCCTATCATGACACTCTGTCTGGGCAAGCGCGGCGAGCTCGTCAAGCAAGACTACATCTCCGGCAACCGCATGGAGCTGACTTTCGACATGCCGCTTGGCGAAATCGTCATCGACTTCTACGACAAGCTCAAGAGCATATCCAAGGGATACGCATCTTTTGACTACCACATCCACGACTTCCGCGAGTCAAAGCTCGTCAAGCTCGACATCCTCCTCAACGGCGAGAGCGTAGATGCTCTCTCCACGCTCACTCACGTTGACAACGCCCTCTCATTCGGCCGACGCATGTGCGAGAAGCTCAAAGAGCTTATCCCGCGACAGCAATTTGACATCGCCATCCAAGCAGCTATCGGTGCTAAGGTCATCGCCCGCGAGACTATCAAAGCCGTCCGCAAAGACGTCACCGCTAAGTGCTATGGCGGCGACGTATCGCGCAAACGCAAGCTCCTCGAAAAACAGAAAAAAGGCAAAAAACGCATGAAGCAGATTGGCTCCGTCGAGGTGCCCCAGAAGGCATTCCTCGCCGTCCTGAAGCTCGACTGACCCCCCGAAGGCCGACGACCGGCTGCAGGTACCCCTGTGGCCGCCGGAGGCCATCGACAGCGCCATACTATGTAACACACTCCATATACTCTAAGGTACAATTTTTTAGAACCTACATTTACATCATCACTATGAGTAAAAAAGAAAAGCATCACAATACCGCCAAGACTTGGGCTATGATGCCTGTTGAGTTTGCCGGCCATATCTTCTATTCGGCGCGCCAGGCTATTCGCACTCACGCCACCGGTGGTAACATCCTCATCTGGGCCACACTTGCAGCCCTGATTATCGCCAACATTCCGGCAATCAACGGCCACTACTTTGCCTTCTGGGACTACGAGATGCGCGTCCAAATCGGCGACTTCAACATCTTCAACCACGGCGACAGAGCCATGACCGTGCTCGAGTTTATCAACGACACCCTCATGGCCATATTCTTCTTCTCTATCGGACTCGAAATCAAGCGCGAGATTCTCGTCGGAGAGCTATCATCGTTCCGCAAGGCCTTGCTACCAATCGTGGCTGCTATCGGCGGCATGATAGCCCCGGTGGCCGTGTTCTATTACCTCGGCCAAGGCTCTGACTATCTCGGCGGTGCGGCCATTCCCATGGCCACGGATATAGCATTCTCACTCGGCGTACTCGCCATGCTCGGCCGACGTGTGCCCCTCTCGCTCAAGATTTTCCTAACCACGCTCGCCGTCGTCGATGACATCGGCGGCATCATCGTCATCGCCACTTGTTATGCCACGCATATCGAGCCGCAATACCTGCTCTACGCCGCCGCCGGCCTTGTGCTCCTCCTCTGCGGCTCAGCTATGGCTATCAAGTCCAAGACATTTTATCTCGCCATCGGTGGCGTGGTGTGGTATCTGTTCCTGCACTCCGGCATACACGCCACCATCGCCGGCGTACTCGTTGCCTTCTGCGTGCCCGCTACGCCGGTCTTCGCCTCCAAGAAATACATCAAGTCTATCCGCTCGGCCATCGCCCACTTCCCCATCGAGAATGATGAGGCTCTCTCGCGCCGAAATATCCTATCGCGCGAGCAGATGGACTGGATTAAGGAGATACAATCTGCATCTACCAAGGTGATTTCGCCGCTTCAGGACCTTGAGGACACCCTCCACCCCATTGTCAACTACTACATACTGCCGCTTTTTGCCTTTGCCAATGCCGGCATATATCTGCTCGACCTTGACCCCGTCACCGCCTTTGAGGGCATCTCACTGGCCGTCATTTGCGGCCTCGTCATTGGCAAATTCCTTGGCATATTCACCTTCTCTTGGCTCGCCGTCAAACTCAAGCTGGCCCCTATGCCGGCGCTGTCTAACTGGAAGAACATGGCCGGCATCGCCATGCTCGGCGGTATTGGCTTCACCGTCTCGCTTTTCATCGCCAACCTCACCTTCGGAGCCGGTGGCGAGCACGCTCAGTATCTGCTCAACCATGCCAAACTCGGCATCGTCATAGGCTCGCTCCTATCGGGCATCTTGGGCTTCGCTTACCTCCACTTCACCCTCCCTAAAGGCGTGGCTCCCGATGTGGCTGACGACTGATAGAGCCGCCACTCACCGCCTTTAGCCCTTGAAATCAAGGATAGCATTGATAAATATATCGCCGAAGCGCCGCGCCTTCAGCTCGCCAACACCGCTGATGCTTCGCAGCGCTTCGGCCGTTACAGGCCGCCGCTGCGACATCTCCGTGAGCGTAGCGTCGTTAAACACCAGATAGGCCGGAATGCCTAACTGATGCGATAGCTCCAGCCTCACATGCTTCAGGTGCTCAAGCAACGCCTTGTCAGGGCTAACAGCAGCCATGGCCTTCGCCTTCTTTCCGCCGCGCTCTTTGGCGCTCTTCTTGGGCTCCGGAGCGCGATATACGGCCAATTCCACCGCCACGCGGCCCCGTAGAGCCTCCATGCCGTAGGCCGTCACGCGCAGTTTATTGCCATCGTCATAGGCTATCTCTAACAGCCCGAGCTGCACCATCTGTGATATATAGTCATTCCACTCGGCGGCGCTCAGGTCGCGTCCCGCGCCGTAGGTCTTGATGCGGTCATAGCCTTTGGCGCGCAGCTCCGAGCGAGCCGCGCCGCGCAGTATGTCGGTCAGCGTGAAGATGCCCACGCTGCTGTCGGTGCGCAGTATGGCGCTGAGTGCCTTCTGCACCGTCACCGTGCCGTCAAAGCGCTGCGGCGGGTTGAGACACACGTCGCAGTTGCCGCAGTCATGGTCCAGCACCTCGCTGAAATAGCTAAGCAGCACGCGCCGCCGGCACACCGCAGCCTCGGCGTATTTCAGCATCAGACGCAGCTTCTCGCTGTTGACCTGCTGCCGCCCGCTCTCGCTGATAAAATGGCGATGGGTGATGACGTCTTGCATCGAGTAAAACAGCACCGTCTCTGCCGCCAGACCATCGCGCCCGGCGCGCCCTATCTCCTGATAGTAGCTCTCGATATTGCCCGGCAGGTTATTGTGCACCACCCACCGTATGTTGCTCTTGTCTATTCCCATACCGAAGGCCACCGTGGCGCACACCACCTGAGCGTCGCCCGCCACAAAGGCGCGCTGCGACGCCTGGCGCTCGGCGGCTTTGAGACCCGCATGATAGCATACTGACTTGAACCCCATCGCCGACAGAGACCTGTGCATCGCCTCGGCGCCCTTGCGCGTCAGGCAATACACTATGCCGGAGTCGTTGCGATACTTTCTTATCATATCGGCGATGAAGGTGATGCGACGCGGCATCGGCACATTGGCATACACCCGCAGCGACAGGTTCGAGCGGTCAAACGACCCTATCCAGCACATCGGCTCCCTTAGTGTCAGCTGCTTGGCGATATCCTCGCGCGTGAGCTTGTCGGCCGTGGCGGTCAGGGCCACCATCGCCACCGTCGGATACAGTGCCTTAATCTGCGACAATGTCGTATATACCGGCCTGAAATCGTGGCCCCACTGCGAGATGCAGTGGGCCTCGTCTATCGCAAACAGCGACACACGCAGCCGCCGGCCCCACGTCTCGAGGTCGGTCATCAGGCGCTCGGGCGACACATACAGCAGCTTGATATGACCGGCTATCGCGTGCTCTATGATGTTGCGGTTCACGGCCTCATTCTGATTGGAATGGACGGCGGCAGCAGGTATCCCGTTGGCTATCAACCCCGCCGTCTGGTCTTCCATAAGGGCTATCAGAGGAGACACCACCACGGCGCAGCCTTCGCTAAGCAGCGCCGGCAGCTGATAGCACAGCGACTTGCCGCCGCCGGTGGGCATCAGCACGATGGCGTCGCGCCCGGCCATCACAGCGCTTATCACCTCCCATTGGCCGGGTCTGAACGTGTGATAGCCGTAAAACTCGTTGAGTATGCTCAGCGCGCGCTGTTTCAGTTCTCCTTCGGTGCTCATGCTTGATAGGCCTTGGCTGATTGGCGTTTTTATACTGATGCTGACGCATCGCTGCCTTGCTCAAGCTCGGCGAGGATGGTGCGCAGCTCTTCATCGGTAGCCGTCAGTCGCCGGCGGCAGAAGTTCAGAAGCTGGCCGCCTCGACGCGTCAGCGTGCTCAGCGTCTCTATGTCGCAGTTGTCGCTGCGCAGCTTGGCTATTATGGCCTCAAGCTCGGCCAGGGCAGCGTTATAGCTCTCGGGCATCGGGGTGATGGGTTGTTGGTCTTGCATGATGTATGTATATATACTGATTTTTTTGTATCTATTATTTATTTCGTGATTGATATGATGGTGCCGTGAGCGAGTGTCGTCGTCACCTCCACCCCGGAGCCTATCGCCGCGGCATCGGTCACGGCGCGCCCGTTGACGCGCGTGATGGAGTAGCCCCTGCGCAGTGTTGCCTCGGGCGACAGCGCCTCAAGCACATCGCTCAGCGCATCAAGGCGCAGCCGCCGCACCCTCAGCTGCTCGGCCACGGCTGCTCTGATGTCTTGGGCATAGCGGCTGCTCAGGCGGTCGCGCTGGCGCGTGATGGCTGACCGCACCATCGCCGGCAGCTGGCCTGATATATATGCTAATTGACGGTGGTTGCCGGCGATGCGGTCGCTGACGCTCTGAAGCATGGCAGCGCCAAGGTCGCGCACGCGCTGCAAACTCGCCTCGCCGCGGCTGATAAGCCATTCGGCGGCGGCTGTCGGCGTCTTCACGCGCAGGGCCGCCACATAGTCCAGCAGCGTCACATCGCGCTCATGGCCTATGCCTACTATCACCGGCAGCGGGAATTGCGCTATATTCGCCGCAAGCTCGTAGTTGTCAAACGAGGCCAAATCGCTGCTGCCGCCGCCGCCGCGTATTATCACCACGCAGTCATAGCTATCGGCGGCGCTCGCTATCGCCTCAAGGGCGCTTATCACCGTAGGGGCCGTGTTGTCACCCTGCATCACTGCCGGAAACAGCCGCGTCACAAACCGCAGTCGGCTCGTATTGTGGTAGAGCTGATTGATGAAATCGCCATAGCCGGCGGCCCCGCGAGCTGATATCACGGCGATGCGCTGCAACGGCTCGGGCCACCCAAGCTCGCGGTTCATATCTATGATGCCTTCGCGCTTGAGCCTCGCTATCATCTCATTGCGGCGACGCAGCAGGTCGCCCATCGTGTATTCCGGATTGATATCGGTCACCACCATTGACAGCCCATACACGGCGTGATAGCTCACGTTGACCTTGGCCATGATTTTGATGCCAGTCTGCAAAGGCGAACCGGTGGCCGCGCTAAAGGCGCCGTTGAGCCGCTGATATTGGCTCGCCCA
>JAEDNZ010000076.1 GCA_016302215.1 Muribaculaceae bacterium | reverse complement strand
GTCGCTCATAATCTCCATAAGGGCGGCGGCGGGATATAAGCCGGCGAGGCGTGCCATATCCACGCCCGCCTCGGTGTGGCCTGAGCGGCGCAGCACGCCCTCATCTTGGGCATACAGGGGGTTGATATGTCCGGGACGGCCGAAGGTCTCCGGCGTTGACGACGGGTCGGCAAGGGCGCGTATCGTGGCGGCGCGGTCATGGATGCTGACGCCGGTGGAGCAGCCCTCGAGCTTATCCACGGTGATGGTAAACGGCGTGCCCAGCACCGATGTGTTGTCTTCTACCTGATGCGGCAGCCGCAGCTCCTTGCAGCGCGAGATGGTCAGCGGCGCGCAGAGCACTCCGCGAGCGTTCTTTAGCATAAAATTGACCATCTCGGGCGTAATCTTCTCTGCGGCGCAGATAAGATCGCCCTCGTTTTCGCGGTCTTCATCGTCAACCACGATGAGCATCTTCCCTTCGCGGAAGTCGGCGATGGCGTCTTCGATAGAGTCAAGCTTGATTGTCTTCATTGTAGCTGTGGTTATCGTTCGGGGTTGTATTGTTGTCGGTTAGTGTGGTTATCAATCGTTGGGTGGTGACTATCACGCCCGCAAGGTTGCGGCGCGTGATGATGAAGGGATAGGTGTTGAGCAGGCCTATCACCTTGGCCGAGCGTGAGTTGGACAAATGCTCGATGACGGCATTGAGAGGCTCACGCAGCTCGCCGAGATATCGGCGGCCGAAGATGAAGCCCCGCAGCCCGCGCAGCTGCGGCGACACGCGCTCGGCCGCGGACAGCAGCCGTTGCAGCTGCTCTATCGCCTCTGAGTTATTTACCTCGCTCATTATCACCTCTTTGACTTCGAGGTCGCGCTTGGGCTGATGGCCCAGCAAGCGCATCAAGTAGTTGCGGTAGGCATCGGCATTGAATACCGCCGAGTCGCCCACGGCCTTGTAGGTGAAGAATACGCCCATCGGCAGCAGTATCGCCGAACTGAGCCAGATGCCCTGCCACACTGCTATCTTACCGTCGCGAGCCATCTTGTAGCCGGTGTTGTCGATGATGTAATACACGATGAAGAGCAGCACCGATATCACCAGCGGGGTGCCTATGCCGCCCTTCTTGATGATGGCGCCTAACGGAGCACCGATGAAGAAGAATATCAGACACGCTATTGACAGCGTAAACTTCTTTTGCAGCTCTATGTCATGGCGCCGCATCAGCTTGGCCTCCTCGGTGAGGATGGCAGCCTTGAATTCGTAGTCGGAGCGCTGTCGCTTGGCATTGTTGAGCGCCTGCGAGATGTAGGTCTTGGCGGCGCTGGGGGTCGGGCTCGCCAGCAGAGAGTCGATGGGCAGGGGCTCGGCCATTGCCACATCGCGCCGCAGCTCGCTCACCTCGGGGCCGTCGGCGCCGTTCTTGCCGGTGCGCAGCGCAAGCCCCACATACTGTGTGGTCTGCAACTCGCGAGCATAGGAGTCGCCTATCGAATCCACCTGGCGGCTCAGTGAGTCGATTGACCGGCTCAGCTGGCTGATGTTTTGGCCTATATACTGCGAACGCATTCCCTGCTCGTCGATGCGGTTGAAGTTGGCATCAAAGGCAAAATACACCTGCTTGTCAGTGAAATGCTCGCGCCGGAATGGCAGATAGCGCTGAGAGGCAAAGCCCATGGAGTTGTCGCGCAGGTTCTCAAACAGCTCGCCGTTGTGCAGGTGCAGAAACAGGCGCGTGCGGTCCTCGGTGAAACTGAATTTGCCCGAGTCGGCGAGTATCACGCGCGAGTTGTCGAGGCCGCGCGTCAGGTCATAGATAATCATATCGTGCAGCACGCCGCTCTGCTGATTTTTATGACCCACGTAAATGTTCATATCCGGGATTTCCTTGTAGAACGACCGCTCGGGTATCTCCACCTCCGGCGATTTTTGCCTTACCGAGAAGAGCAGCGTCCACATCTTGGTCTGCGCGATGGGCAGCACATTGTTTTGGAAGAAGAAGGCGCCACACGATATCACAGCTATCAGTATTATCAGCGGCTTCATTATCCTGAATAGCGAGATACCGGCCGACTTCATCGCCGTTAGCTCAAATTTCTCGCCTAAATTGCCGAAGGTCATCAGCGACGCCAACAGCACCGCCAAGGGCAGCGCCGTGGGCACCATCGTCAGCGCCGCGTAAAAGAACAGCTCACCTACCACGCTGATACTCAACCCTTTGCCCACAAGCTCATCAATATAGCGCCACAAAAACTGCATCAGCACGATGAACAGACATATAAAGAATGTCATCGTGAGTAGCGGAATGAACCGCTGCAGCATATAGCTGTGGAGGCGTTTGATTAGTATGTGCATTGACTATGTGATGTCTTTGAGCCGGAGCCGGGCATACTGTCTCTTTTTTTGCAAAGGTAGCTATTTTTTTTTGAATCTGCGAGTTATACTTTTATAAAGTATGTAAAACTTAGGCGAGACACCATCTCACGAAGGTATCTCGCCTAAGTTTTAATTGCTTAAAACAATTACATAACTAACATAAAACACATTTTCTTCAATGTTTCTTACTCATTTTCACGCGGAAAACGTAAGACTTACATTATCTATACTAACCCTAAAACTGAAATGAATTCTTTCTTGTTATCATTTGCGTTGCAAAGTTAGCCACAATAATAGACGTATTCTATGCCATACAAAATAAATATAAATAAAATAAGAGCAATATTTTTACTATATCACTCTTATTCAGCGCATTATGAAAATATATACTGCCACGCAATATAAGTCTTTGTATCGCGCAGCAAGCTCTTATTATTGCGGCTTGATGTCGATAAATATCTCTGCATCACCATTTTTGAGCGCTTGTTCGAGCAGCTCCTGCCGCAGCTTGGTGTCGTAGTCTCGACGCCGCTCGGTGAGGATGCGCTCTCGTATGATGGTCGTTGCAGCCTCGTAGGGCATATCGGCGCCCGTGGGCAGCCACTCGGTGATGTTGAGCAGATAGGTGAAGCCGCCGGCCGAGAAGTCGAGGGTGTGATGGCTGCGCAGGAAGGCATCGGCCGACGGGCCGAAGTCGTATGGTATGCGCGTCTCTATCTGCTCCCAATCTACATAGCGATTGCGGAAGTAGTCATAGTGTATCGCGCCGGTGGCGGCTTTCTCGAGCTTGTCAATATCGGCGACCTTGGTCGAGCGATACAGCTGGCGCAGCGTCTTGAGATTGGGCGCATCGTCAGGCACCTTCAGATAGATGCCCTTGACTAATGGCCGGTCGATGGCAAACTCGCCGCTGTGGCTGTCGTAATAGGCGCGCAGCGTGTCGGCGGCGATGGCATTGTTGCCGTGGCTGTCATACATCAGACGCCTGTACTCGCGGCTTATCAGCTCCAAGCGGTATTCTTCTACGAGCCTGTTGATTTCGGTCATGTCAATGTCCTTGGCGGCGATTTCGCTGATAAGGGTTGAACCTACCCATTTATTGACGTAGGTGCGCACATACTCGGCGCTGTCAGCTGCCGTCAGGCCGCCCGGCATAGCGCTATGTATCTGAGCCGCCGTCAGCGTCTTGTCGGCCACGCGGGCCACGACAGTGCCATCAACGGCAGTGTCGCTCGTGCATGAGGCGAGCGACACTGTCATAGCCGCAATGGCGGCGAGGTTGATAAGTCGTTGGTAGATGCTGTTGTGAGTCACAACGTTTTGACTATTTATTTCACTTTCTTAAGCACTTTCTCGTTGACCTTGAGCGGGTACTTGGCGCGCAGCTGCTCAAGCCATTCTTTCTCGAGGGCAGCCTGATAGTCGGTAACCACTTGGCCGCGCACGTCGATGGCCTCCTCCGGCTGGTCGATGATGCGACCCTGGAAGGCGAAGTAGCTCTTCATAGGCTGCTTGCTGTCGTCCTGCGGCTTCTCGCCTCCAAAGGCCAGATAGTCGGTGATGGCATTCTCGCCCTTGGCGGCGATGACGCGCTCCACCTTCACCTTCTTCACGCCGAAGCGCTTGCGCAGGTCCTGAACAAAGGCGTCATGGTCTTCTACCTTGCCCAGGGTGTTGACATAAGCCTGAATTTCCTGCATCAGTGAGTCGGTGGTGGTAAAGATGATATAGCTCTTAAATTTGGGCTTATCCCAAGTGTAGTCGCTGCGGTGTGCCTTGAAGTAGTTCTCGAGGGCTTCTTTCTCTTTGGTGGCTTTCTCCCACACGTTGCGGTTTGAGATTTCAAAGAGGAGTATGCCATCGCGATACTCGTTCATCAGGTTGCGATACTCGGTGTTCTCCACCATAAGGTTGTCGCGGCCTATTGCCATTGCTTGGTCTTGCAGCATGCTGTTGGCTGTGGCTACAGCTATCTCGGTAGCGGCGGCGGCGTCAAGGCCTTTAATCGGCGGCATCACCTTGGCCACCTCACCCATTGTGGTGCTCTTGCCATTGATAGTGAGCACGTCGGTGGTGTTGGCTTTGAGCTGAGCCACGGCGGCGCTGTCGGCGGTGTTGGTTATCGTAGCGCTGACGATGGCGGCGATTGATGCCTCTGACACTGAGCCATTGTATTTGGCTATCAGCTCGAGGGCCTTGGCGGTCTGTGCCATGCGGCCGCGCTCGTCGCTCTGCATCTGCTTGAGGATGCCGGCTTTGCGCTCCTCGTAGGGCAGTCCCGTGCGATGACCCAGACGCTTCACGATATGGTAGCCGAATGAGGTCTTAAACGGCGCTGAGACGGCGCTGTCAGCCAAGGCAAAGGCCACGCTGTCAAACTCAGCCACCATCTGGCCCGAGCTGAACCAGCCGAGGCTGCCGCCCTTGCGGGCCGAGCCCGGGTCTTCGCTCTCACGCTTGGCGATGTCGCCGAAGTCTGCCTGCGGGTTGCTGATGAGCACGTTGTATATAGAGTCAATAGCGGCTTTGGCTTGCTCTGCCTCAGCCTCGCTCTTGCCGCGAGTGAGTTTCAGGATATGCGAGGCGTTGACTTGGCCCTTTGAGGGTGTGCGCTTCTCCACGCGTATGATGTGGAGGCCGAAGCCTGAGTTGACCACGGGCGACAGCTCACCTGCTGCGGTGTTGTAAGCGGCGTCTTCAAATGTCCAGGGGAAACGGCCGGGCACCACCATGCCCATCAGGCCGCCGCGTGCCTTCGACGGATTGTCGATGGAGTAGCGGCGAGCGGCATCTTCAAAGGTGATGTCACCATTGAGTATCTGCGTGCGTACCGAGTCTGCCAGGTGTGCCGCCTGAGAGGCTTGCTGGGGCGTCTTACCGAGGCCGAACATGATATGGCTCACAAGCACATCTTCTTTGTCATGACTGTAGGCGACGGCCACAAGTGAGTCTTCTACGGCTTGCACTTTGAGGTACGGCGCTGACAGCTCATCGCAAAATTGATTATATTCTTTGCGGAACGAGGCCGTAGTGTCAAGGCCTTCGGCCTCGGCGGCTACGACTTTGCGCTTATAGTCGGCAAACATCTCCACATACTCATCGAGCGTCTGTGGCTGCAGTTGCTGAGCATTGTTCTTATGATACAGGTATTCAAACTCACTCAACGTAACTTCCTTGTCGGCTACGGTAAGGAGCACGGGGTCTGAGGTCTTTTTGCTTGCATATACCAGCACTCCGCTGACGAGCACGAGGGCTGCAATATAATACTTTTTCATTCGGGTTTTTAATGGTTTCGAAATTACACTATCTGCTTAACGCGCATTACCCGCGTTTATTACATCATAATGCCTAAATATTGTTAATCGACACTCTTATTACTTATATTAGCTCCAACAGCCGCCGCTGCTGAAGCTAATATAATAATAGTGTGTCTATGTATCCCGGGCTACCGCGACAATCATCTAAGGCGCTGCCGCCTTGCGGTGGCTGTCATCGCCGTGGCCGGGCATGATACTTATCTGATGCCTTGGCTGTAGTTGGGCGCCTCGGCCGTGATGGTGACATCGTGGGGGTGGCTCTCGGCCACGCCGGCGTTAGTGATGCGCGTAAACTTGGCTTGGTGCAGAGCATCGATATTGGCGGCGCCGCAGTAGCCCATGCCGGCGCGTAGGCCGCCAAGCATCTGATACACCACCTCATATAGCGTGCCTTTGTAGGGCACACGCGCCGCGATGCCTTCGGGCACGAGCTTCTTGGCGTCGGTCTCGTTGCCCTGGAAGTAGCGGTCTTTTGACCCCTTCTCCATTGCCTCGAGCGACCCCATGCCGCGGTAGGTCTTGTATTTACGTCCGTTATATATAATGGTGTCGCCGGGCGACTCCTCCACGCCGGCGAGCATGCCGCCGAGCATCACCGAGTGAGCACCGGCAGCGAGAGCCTTGACGATATCGCCCGAGTAGCGGATACCGCCATCGGCAATCAGGGGCACATCGGTGTCAGCAAGTGCTTTTGCCACGTCATAGACGGCCGACAGCTGGGGCACACCCACGCCGGCGATGATGCGCGTGGTGCAGATTGAGCCCGGGCCTATGCCCACCTTCACACCGTCGGCGCCATTCTCTACCAGGAATTTGGCGGCCTCGCCCGTAGCAATGTTACCTACCACCACATCAATGTGGGGATATTTCTCCTTGACGGCGCGAAGCACACCAATCACGCCGCGCGAGTGGCCGTGAGCCGTGTCGATGACTATAGCATCAACGCCGGCAGCAACCAGCGCATCTACGCGCTGCATCGAGTCGGGCGTGACGCCTACGCCGGCAGCCACGCGCAGGCGTCCCAGCGCATCTTTGCACGCATTAGGCTTATCCTTAGCCTTCGTGATATCTTTGTATGTCACCAAGCCCACAAGCTTGCCGTCGTTATCCACCACCGGCAGCTTCTCTATCTTGTGGCGTTGCAGTATGTCGGCCGCTTCCTCGAGGTTGGTCGATTGGTTGGTGGTAATCAGGTTTTCTGATGTCATCACCTCATCGACGAGACGGTCCAGGTCGCGCTCAAAGCGCAGGTCGCGGTTGGTCACGATGCCCACCAACGAGCCGCCTTCATCGACCACGGGGATGCCGCCGATGTGATATTCCTCCATCATGCGCAAGGCATCGCGCACCGTGGCGCCCCGACGTATCGTCACCGGGTCATAAATCATACCATTCTCGGCGCGCTTCACGGCATGCACCTGGCGTGCCTGCTCCTCGATTGGCATATTCTTGTGTATCACGCCGATGCCGCCCTCGCGAGCTATCGCGATGGCAAGCGCCGACTCGGTCACCGTGTCCATAGCGGCTGACACAATAGGCACATTCAGCGTAATATTGCGCGAAAAGCGCGTGCGCAATTCTACTTGACGGGGGAGAACTTCTGAGTAAGCGGGGATTAGCAGGACGTCGTCAAATGTGAGACCGTCCATCTTGACTCTATCTGCAATAAATGACATAGTAGTGTGTGTAACGTTTATGTTTTATTGCGTGCAAAGATACGAAAAATTTTGCATTTACTTCTTCGTTTTTCACACCTTTTTTATCGCCATCGCCTAAAAGCGGTATATTTACTTGCCTTTTCAAAACATTTTCGTAATTTTGCGCCTGTAGCCGCCGCGCCGGCGCCCTATCCCGCCATCGCTGCCGCCGCCGTTGACGTGTCACCTTTCACATCATATTATGATACCACTTACCGCAATGATTTCAACGCTCATGTTTGCTTCTTGCTCCAACGACAATGGCGCCGCCAACACCGCGCACGCCTCTAATCACGCCTCGATGATTACCGACAAGGCCAAGCTCGAGATGATACACTCCTTAGTTGACCTTGAGGGCGACAAGGGTCGCATCTACGAGGTCGATTACACCGTGGATTATAAGCTCGACGAGGCTCTCAACTTCGGCATCGACGGCGTCACCTCTCTCCAAGCCTTTGTGGCGCAGCATCTCTTTGATGTAAAGCCCAAAGAGATGTCCGGCGACATCACCTTCGGCGCCGGCTGCAGCGCTTTCGCCTGCCGCGACACCATCTCCGGCGACTTCATCATGGGCCGAAACTTTGACTTCAACCACTTTCATCCCGTGACCAAGCAGCGCGTGATGATACCCCTCATCGCAGTGCACACAGCCCCAGCCGGAGGCAAGAAAGCCGTGGCCTTTGCCGACGGCCTGTTCGTAGGATACCCCTGCGGTTTTTACAACGATGGCAAGTCTGACTTATCGATGCTCATGGCTCTACCTTATCTGATGCTCGACGGCATCAACGAGGACGGCCTCGCCGTCAGCGTCCTCAAGCTCGACGGCCTACCCACTCAACAGCACCAACCCGACAAGAAGAAAATCTTCACCACCGTGGCCATGCGCCTCTTGCTCGACAGAGCCGCCTCGGTCAAGGAAGCCATCGCCCTCCTCAAGGATTATAATATGTGTATCGAAGACGACCCCGATGCCAACTACCATCTCTTTGTGGCTGACGCGTCGGGCGACTTCGCCATCATCGAATACACCAATCCCGACACAGCTCACAACCCCGACACTATGGAGGTGCTCAGCGGCGACGACCGTTATCGCTATGTCACCAACTTCTACGCCTCACCCTCGATGGCGCAGACGCCCCACGGATGCATCAAATCGCTCCACGGCAAGGACCGATACAACCACCTGCGCGACGTCCTCAAGGAGCATAATTATGATATGACGCCCGAGCAGGCGCGCGACCTCCTAAAGCTCGTGTCGCAAGGGCCCGACGACGACCAAAGCTCCACCGGCTTCACCCAGTGGTCTGAAGTGTTCAACCTCACCAAGCGCGAGCTCTCGCTC
>JAEDNZ010000075.1 GCA_016302215.1 Muribaculaceae bacterium | reverse complement strand
CTCTCCACCGACGGCAGCGACGTGCCTTGGCTCGGAGTGGTCACGGCATACTCGCTCACTGAGCGCATTATCTCTGCGGCAACCTCGCGATAGCCATTGGCGCACAGTATCAGCGCATAGCGCGCTTTGAGAGCGGTGGGCGCGCTCTTCCAGTTGGCAATGATATCGTTGACACACTCTGCTATGGCTTGCTTGGCATCGAGCGTAGGCTCTATGCCGGGATAGAGCGAGTGTATGTAAGCCAAAGCCGTCTTGTCGATGCACACGCGCTTGGCATCAAAGGCCTCCTTGTCATAGTACGCAATGGCGCGAGCTATGATATCGGCAATCTTGCCCTTGGCGGGCAGGAAGCCCTGTTCGTTGAGCAATCCCATGCTCGTAAGCACCGACCCGGTGGCCCACAGCGATGGCTCCGCTGCCTGCGCGCTCCATCGTATGCCGCCATCGCGGTCTTGCAGCCGCTGCAGCACCTCGGTAGCCTCGCTCACCGCAGCGGCTATAGCCTTGTCGGCGAAGAGCATCTGCAGGCGTGCCATGCGGGCGGTAGAGCCTTCGGCGGCGCGCACCCACGGCGTGGCCTCTAACGTGGCTATCTTCAGGCTCTCATTGGTGGCCAGGCGCGAAACCAAGGCCGAGTCGGCGGGCGTAGCCTGCCACTTATCCACCACGTCGGCTATCTCGCTGTGAGACGTCTTGAGACCCTTGGCCACGAGCGCGGCAAAGAGGGCATTGCAGGCATCGGACGCCGAGTAAGGCTTAGACATAGCAAGAGTCGGCAAGGCCTTGACCACGTCCCACACCGGATTTTGGCAGTATTGCAGCGTCATTGACTGCGAACCTGTCGAGGGCAGCATCATTGAGAAGCTCTCATCGCCGGGATTGAGGTAGAAGCACTGACTCTCTACCACCGTGGCCGTGGAGGGCATTATAGCGACGAGGGATTGCTCGCCATCGGTGAACTCGTCAACGGTGCTGCGCACTCGCACTCCCATCGCGGCCTTGCCCGGGGCGGCGGTGACAGGCATTGTCACCACGGCCGATGCGCCGGCGCCGATGGTATCGGTGTGGCTCACACTACCGAGCACCTTGCCGCTGAGGTCGTAGGTGTCAAAGACGGTGGTTATCACGCGCTGCTCGCCACAATTATTGAACACTGTGGCGGCAATGTCGGCCGTGTCGCCTTGGCGCAGGTAGCGCGGCACGTTCATTGCCACCATCACGGGCTTGGCGGCGGTAATCTGCTCTGCGAACTGCGCCGACCGCACATCCGGCGTCCACGCAAAGGCTCTCAGCTCCCACTGTGTGTTGGCGTGCGGCACCACAAAGTCAAGGGTGGCAATGCCTTCGGCATCGACCGTTAGCTCCGGCAGCCAAAATGCTTGCAGCACCTCGGTGTCGCGATAGGCGAAATCATCGGGCCGTGACTCGGGCTCCTCAGCGCCGGCGCCGGCATCGGCATCGGCAGCGCCGGCATCGCTATCGGCAGCCTCTTCGGTCACTTCGGCCTCCTCGACAGCGCCGGCGGCTTGCTTCATTGACGCCCGTGCCGAATAGAGCCGCCGCGAGCCTGACATATCCATCATCACATCATTGGCCACAAAGTAGTCGGTATCAAAGGGAGACTTAAAGGTAGGCTGATTGAGCGTGGTGAGCTCGCGCTCGGGCAGGTCGCCGTAGAGGTAGCCTGATGCGCGCGCCGTGAGATAGTCGGCACGCAAGCGCGGCGCCTCCATCAGGCGGCTGAAGTCGCTGGGCCACGTCATGGGCTGTATGGCTGACAGCGCGTTGTTGTACATCGTGGCTATCATAGCACCGGCGCGCCGCGTAGAGGCGGCATCGCTGAGCTTCAGCGTCCAATGCTCGGCGACACCCGGCGTGACGTGCGTGCGCATACTCTCGCCGCGCAGCGTCAGAGCCTTGCTGTCGCTGAGCGTAATTCTCACGGATTGCTCGCTCACCTCGCCGCCGGACACGCTGATGACCTTGACCATCGCCGAGGTGCGGCCGGCGGGCAGCGCCACGTCAATCTTGCCGAAACCTTTATGCAGCGTGTGAGCCTTGACGCTGACGAGGCTGTCGCCGCAGCACACGGCGTAATATATATATGACGTCTCGGACGCCGTGCCGAGAGTGATAGCGGCGCGGCCGTTGTCGGTACTGATGGCATCATTGACCACAAGGAGGCCCACGCCGTCAGGCAATGTGCCGCGCTTGCTGTTGTATATCATGCAGGCGTCGCTGACCAGTTCGTCGCATTGCTCGGCGTCGGCTGCGGCAAAGGTCCAGCGGTAGTATCCGGCCGGCACCTTGGAGAGGTTGACGCTGAAGGGCTTGCCCGTGGTGAATGTGCCTTGCGCACACTCCTTGCCGGTGGCTTCATCGGCGAGCGTATAGCGCCCTTCTATGGCCTTGACATCGCCCGATGGCCCGAAGGCATTGACGGTGAGGGCAAGCTTGTCGGCGGCATCTACTTTGTCAAGGCGTGCATCGAGCTGCAACACACAGGGCTTCCCTATCGTAAACGACGTTGACGCCGTGGCGGCATTGCCGGCGGCATCAGCCACATGCACGTTGGCCACAAAGCAGTCATAGTCTGACTCGCGCAGACGGCTGAGCGGCACGCTGATGGCATAATGCCCCTCGCCATCGGTAGTGGTATTGCCGGCCCACACCTCCACATAGCCCTCACGCAGCCATCGCCATCGCAGAGCATTCTTGATAGTCACGCCCACCTTGGCGCCCGACACGGGCATGCCGGCATAGGTCATGGCATGGCCGCTGACCGTCACGCTGTCGCCGGCGATAGTCACGCTGTCGGCAACGGCGCTGAACTGCGGCAGCTTGAAGTCGGAGACCATGACGTGGCTCGAGCCTAAGTAGGCTGACTTGCTGTCAGCGCTCTGCACGGCGATGCGGTAATAGCCGGTGAGACCTCCTTCTGGCAGTGGAGCCGCGGTGTGGGCGCGACCCATATCGTCGGTGACGCAATCGGCCGAGAACACCTGCTTGCCGTTAGGGTTGGTGACTATGATGGTGAGCTCGCGCCCGGCCACCACATCGCGGCTACGGCCATCGGCCTTGTCGCAATAGGCCAGCACTGCTATGCCGAGGGTGTCGCCCTGATGATATATAGGTCTGTCGGTAAAAATCTTGGCGTGGCAGTTGTCGCGGCGCACACCGGTGCGGTATGGCGCGGCGAGGAAGATGCGATTGCCAAAGTTTTGGGCATTGCCCTCTGTGTCGATAAAGGTGTAGCCGAGGCGTCTGTACGCGTTGATGCCTGCGTCAGGCAGGCTGAAGGTCACGATGCCCGAGGCATCGGTGAGGCCCAACAGCTGCGACCCCCGCTTGACGGTGATGCCGCCCACGGGAGCGCCGTTGTGTGTGTCGGCTGTGATGATAGCTTGTGAGCTGCAGTTGCCCAGGGCTATGGGCACATACCCGGTGCAGAATATCAGCTCGCCGAGGTCATCATCATCATGGTATAGCGCCACCGGGCGACGCTTCTTGCCTTTGCCTGTGGTCTGCGGCGGCTCTGTGCCTATATACTGTTGCAGCCTATAAGTGCCCGGATCGCATATCACAAGGCGCAGATGTGCCGTAGTTTCGGCTATTACTGAGTCGGTGGCCACGCTGCAGGTGTCGATGGGCTGCCACCGTGTCAGCGTGGCGTCATCGGCGATTACGGGGTCTGTGGCTTTGTAGAGCACAGCGCCGATGCCCCTCGCGTTGGCATAGCGCGCCGTGATGGTGAGCGTGTCACCCGGTGCCACTATCGACGGATAGTCGATGCTGAGCGTCGGGCGGCCGAACGTATCAAGGTAATATCTCAGGCGCTCGTTGTCCCAGTAAGAGGGAAACAGCGCCAGCGACCGGCGCAGCAACGGAGCCACCACGCTCTTGCTATTGTCGTCACAGCAGGCCTCGGCGGCACGCACCAGGAATATGCACGCACTCTCGGCATCGCTGCACCGGCTGTATGCCTCAAGCCACGACTCCACCGGCGCGCCCATCATGGTCTCGGCGGTCCAGTAGGCCCACGGTGCCGTGTAGGGCTTGTGCGTGGCGAGGATGCGCCGCCTCACCTCGTCGCGGAAGTTGGTGCTCGCGGCATTGAGGTTGGTGCACAGCGACGCCACAAAATCAGCCACCGTGGTGAAGTATCGGCTGCTGAGGGCATCGCGCTCTACCACTCCGCCGAAGCGGCTCAGAGTGGCGTCATCAGGCGGCAGCGTCAACGCCAGCGTCAGCGCCGAGTCACCAAGCGCTATGACGCGCAGGCGTGTGAGTGCGCCGTCATACAGCCGGCTGTCATACATCTTATCTGTCGTGGCGGCCTCTAACGCTAACAGCACGGCGCGTGTGGCTTCATCGCGCTCTCCGGCGGCGAGGGCGCTGACACGCGAGGGCATTGCCGCGATGCTGTCGGGGTCTATCAGGCGCTTGGCGGTGATGATTTGCAGCAGAGCCTCGGCCTTCGCGGGCCCGTCATCGCGCGCAACGGCCTTGCCCAGCGCGGCCTCGGCCTCAGCTATCACCGTCTGCGGATAGGCATAATCGGGAGCGCCGCCGCGGACCAGCGCAGGCAGCAGTAGCGCCATTATACAGATGATTGTATTTCTCATAATCGTTTTGTTGTGATATAAAAAGCCATTCATAGCGAGTCTGAATAAAGCATTGTCTCTATTAGACTAACCGTGAATGGCTTGGTTTATTGCGCGTAGCCCGTATTTGGCGCCGGGCTACCGGGGGGGGGCATGGCCGAGGTTTACTTATTGAGGGCGCAGCCTTTGCACTTATCGGCTATCTGCGTGAAGAAGTCATTGCCCTTGTCATCTACGAGGATGAAGGCGGGGAAATCCTCTACCTCGATTTTCCAGATGGCCTCCATACCTAACTCGGGGTATTCGAGAAGCTCCACTTTCTTGATGGAGTTCTGCGCCAGAACGGCTGCCGGGCCGCCGATTGAGCCGAGATAGAATCCGCCGTGCTTGTGGCACGCTTCGGTCACTTGCTTGGAGCGGTTGCCCTTGGCTATCATTATCATAGAGCCGCCGGCGGCCTGGAATTGGTCAACGTAGGGGTCCATACGTCCGGCCGTGGTGGGGCCAAACGAGCCTGACGGCATACCCTGCGGTGTCTTGGCGGGGCCGGCATAGTAGATGGGGTGTTTTTTGAGATACTCGGGCATCTCTTCGCCGCGGTCAAGGCGCTCTTTGATTTTGGCGTGTGCTATGTCGCGTCCCACGATGATGGTGCCGCTGAGGCTCAGACGGGTTGATACCGGGTATTTGGTAAGCTCGGCAAGGACATCTGCCATGGGGCGGTTGAGGTCAATCTTGACAACATCGCCCTCGCCCTGACGGCGATATTCTTCGGGTATAAGCTCGCCGGGGTTGGCATCGAGCTTCTCTATCCACAGGCCCTCGCGATTGATTTTTGCCTTGACATTGCGGTCGGCAGAGCAGCTCACACCAAGACCCACGGGGCACGATGCACCGTGGCGCGGCAGGCGTATCACTCTGATATCGTGTGCAAAGTATTTGCCGCCAAACTGTGCGCCTAAGCCTAACTTCTCGGTCTCGGCCTTGAGCTGTGCCTCAAGCTCTACGTCACGGAAGGCGTGACCCAGCTCATTGCCGCTCGTGGGCAGATTGTCGTAATACTTGACTGAGGCTTTCTTGACGGCGGCGAGGTTCATCTCGGCTGAGGTGCCGCCGATGACAAAAGCGATATGGTAAGGCGGACAGGCTGCGGTGCCCAGCGACTTCATCTTCTCCACAAGGAAGGGGATGAGCGTCTTGGGGTTAATCAGTGCCTTGGTCTCTTGATAGAGATAAGTCTTATTGGCTGAGCCGCCGCCTTTGGCCACGAAGAGGAAGTGGTATTCATCGCCCTCGCCGGCGTGCAGGTCTATCTGTGCCGGCAGATTGCAACCGGTATTAACCTCATCATACATATTCAGGGGAGCATTCTGGCTATAGCGCAGATTGTCGGTGGTATAGGTGAGATACACACCCTCTGACAGGCGCTCGGCATCGTTGCACCCCGTATATACATTCTGACCCTTTTCGCCGTGGATGACTGCAGTGCCCGTATCTTGGCAGAACGGCAGCTGACCCTTGGCGGCTACCTCGGCATTGCGAAGCATCGTCAGCGCCACAAATTTATCGTTGGAGCTGGCTTCCGGGTCGGCAAGAATTTTGGCAACCATGGCGTTGTGCTCGCGCCGCAGCATAAAGGCATTGTCGTGGGTCGCCTGGCGTGCAAGCACGGTGAGTGCCTCTGGTGCTACAACCAGCATTTCGCGGTCGCCCCACTTTTCTACTTTGACATAGTCTGATGTCAGATGATAATACTCTGTAGTATCAGGGCCCAGGGGGAACATCTCCTGATACTTAAATGGTTTAGTAGCCATAATGCGTCTTATGTATTGGATATTTACGTGTTTGTTTTTTCGATACTGCAAATATAGCCATAATTATTCAAAAGATAAAGATTAGCATCAAAAAATACTGCACCGCTCCTCACCGACCGTGGTAGCAGACCGCCGAGCCGCAGCACCTGCCCATCATTGCTCATTTTGATTGAAAAATGATATTTTTGCCTCGCATCATTTGACGATATAAAGATTATTACTATCTTTGCGACCATGAAACATACGCATCGCGATGCACCGTGCACCTGCGATCGCCTAAGCAAAATGAGTAACTAAAAGCACTTTCTATGAAAAGAATTCTACTTACACTGTCATTTATCGGCGTGTGCTCCTCGCTGTTGACAGCCGCCACGGGCGACAAGTTTTACCACAACGGCATCTATTACAGGGCGATTTCGGCTTCGACCTGCGAGGTGTTTCGCCCTAATTATGTGAGCGGTGACATCACTATACCGGCTTCCGTTACAGACGAGGCCACAAACACCACCTACACCGTGACTTCTGTCGGCCAAGAGGCCTTCTGGGGGCAGGAAGGAATAACCTCGTTTTCGCTGCCTTCTACCCTCACGCTTATCAACCGCAATGCTTTCAATGGCTGCACCGGCATATCAGCTATCTCAATACCCGCCGGCGTGGAGACGATTCACAACAGCGCTTTCTACAGCTGCACCAAGCTTTCTTCCATCACGCTTCCTGACAACCTAACCACCATCGGCGATGACTCCTTTGCATACTGCTCGGCGCTAAGCTCGGTGTCGTTCAACAGCAAGCTGCAGTCCATCGGCGCGCGCGCTTTTGAGCACTGCTCGGCGCTCGGCTCCGCTTCACTGCCCGCTTCGCTGCTATCTATCGGCGAAAGCGCATTCAGCAACTGCGTGGCCATGCGCTCCGTAACTATCCCCAACGGACTCGTGTCAATGGGCGACAACGTGTTCAGAGCTTGCGCTTCGCTTTTCTCTGTGTCGCTGCCTTCGACACTCACGGCCATCAGCAACAGCACCTTCGAGGAGTGCTCTATACTCACCACCGTCAACGTGCCCGAGGGTCTAACCTCTATTGGCTATAACGCCTTCAAAGACTGCTCGGCGCTCACCGGCTTCGTCATTCCTTCTACGGTGACATCTATAGGCGACTATGCATTCTGCGGTTGTAGCAGCCTCACTGCTGCAACCATTCCCGCCGGCGTAACCGAAGTGGGCGCCTCCGTATTCAGCGGTTGCACCGCCCTGGCTTCGGTGACTCTCCCGCCGTCTATCACCAAAATCGGCGCTGAAGCTTTCATGTCATGCTCTGCACTGACTGAAATAACCATTCCCGCCAACACCGCCACAATCGGCCAGCGTGCCTTTAGCCTCGCCACAAAGCTCGCCAAAATCACAAGCTACCGCGTCGAGGCGCCTTCGATACTCGAATACACCTTCGAAGCTGTGTCGCCCTCTTCATGCAAGCTCTACGTCTCCACGCTCTCGCGTGACATTTACGCCGTGGCTGACTATTGGAGCAACTTCACCAACATTTACCCCGTACTCCAAATCACCGACCTTGACATTGACCGCTCTGAGCTAAGCCTCGCTGTGGGTGAGGAGGCCGACATCATCGCCACTTATCAGCCCGCCTACGCCGATGCCCTGCAAGTGCAGTGGACTTCATCAAATCCGCGTGTGGCCACCGTCGATGACTATGGCCACGTCACTGCCATCGCCGACGGCACTATCACCATCACAGCAGCATCGCGCGACAACGCCCTTATCAGCCGCTCTTGCACCGTGGTGTGCGGCACCGGCATCGGCGGCGTCAATGACATCGCAGGCGCTGACGACACAGCACACATCGCTATCGTAGGACGCACTATCACCATTGACGGCGCAACGCCCTTCGCAGCCATCAGCCTCGTGCGTCCCGACGGTGCCGCCGCTGCCATCGCTGCTGCTGCCGCCGATGGCTCAGCCACCATCACTGCACCCGCACCCGGCTTCTACATCGTAGCCGGCATACCCTCACCCGCCAAGGTAATCCTCAAATAACCGACAACCAATACCTTCCCCACACAGCACTCCGAGACCCACGGCCTCGGAGTGCTCCGTTTCTACCCCACCCCACCGCGCCAAGAGCAGCGCCGCCGAGTGCTCAGAGTCCGCCCATATCACTCCATAAGTCCTTAAAATTCCTTAAATCTCTTAAATACTTCCCGCCCTTACCCCTACCACAACACCATCAGAGCCACCCTCCGCGCCCCACAAATGTTAAAAATAGGACAAATCAATACCGCATCCCCTCAAATGTCCTATTTTCACCATTCATCGCATCGTAACTTTGCACCATCAA
>JAEDNZ010000074.1 GCA_016302215.1 Muribaculaceae bacterium | reverse complement strand
CCGCTATCAACGCCTACGACTCTATCGACCCCAACGAAGTGTCTAACGCCACGCTTCCGCTATACTATGACAGCGGTCGTCAGATGTACAGCTACCTCGCCGCTTTCTTCTCTTCATATCCCAAAGTATCGGCACGTTACCGCGACAAAGCCATCAAGCTACAGCAGAAGCTGCTCGATGTGTTGCCGCACGACTCCGAGAGCTATCGCTTCAACCTCGGCGAGTACTATTTCCTCCTCGGCGACAACACCAAGGCCGAGCCTCTGCTCATCGAAGTGGCTGAGCATGAGCCAAGCAACAGCAACCTGCGCGCTCGCGCCACTCACCACCTCTCGGCTATCGCCAAAGACGCCGGCGACAAGCACGCCTATCTCTATTACCTCACGCAATCGGCTATTAGCGATGCGCTCGCCGCTACCCGTGAGGTGGCATCGCTGCAAGAGCTGGGACAGAGACTCTATGAGCGCAACGACATTGACCGCGCTTACGTATATCTATCCACCGCCCTGACCAACGCCGTGGAGTGCGGTGCACCCCTGCGCATGGTTGAGACCTCGCGTGCCCTCCCTATCATCGAGCGCGCTAACGCCGCCAATATGGAGCGCCGACGCAACACCATCTATATCATCATCGGACTTATGGCGCTGCTACTCGCCGGCCTGCTCTGCTCGCTGATAATATTACGCCGCGAGAACACACGCCAGCACGCCCTCCAGCGTCGTCTCCGCGACGCCAACCACGTCAAAGAGGTGTATATCAGCCAGTTCCTAAGCCTCTGTTCCATATACATGGACAAGCTCAACCAATTCTGCAAAATAGCCGAGCGTAAGATTGCCTCCGGAAAGGTAGATGACCTTTACCGCCTCACCAAGTCGGGAAAATTTGTCGAAGAGCAGAGCGCCGAGTTCTACGAAGTGTTTGACAATGCCTTCCTGCACATTTACCCCGCATTTGTGGAGGGCGTCAACTCCCTGCTGCGCCCCGACGCTCAAATCACCTTGCGCGAGGGCGAGCGCCTCAACACCGACCTGCGCATCCTCGCCTTCATGCGCCTCGGCATCGAAGACAGCGCCCGCATTGCTCAGGTGCTCAACTACTCGCTCAACACCATCTACTCTTACCGCAACCGCCTCAAAGCCCGCGCCATCAACCGCGACACCTTTGAGTGCGACATCATGACCATATCATCAGTCAACGTAGAATGAAACGCCTCCTGTCCTTGCGCCGCTCGGCTTTATTTGCCATCATTGCTGCCGCGGCTGTATCTATGGCCGCTTTTGACATTCCCGGCACCACGGCGCCGCCCAAGCAGCCTTCTGACAATGACTATATGGACCTCGTAGGCGAGGCCGAAAAGGCTATCTCCGCCAACAATTATGAGGCTGCGGTAGCGTGCATCAAGCGAGCTATTGACCTGGAGCCTGACAATCCCTCCAACATACTGCTGATGTCAAACCTCGCCATGGTATATAGCTACATGGACCAAGACACGCTGGCGCTTATCACCTACGACGAGACACTCAGGCAAGCACCTAACATGACCACCGTGCGCAACAACCGTGCGCTGCTCTTAGCCAAGATGGGCCGCGACAATGAGGCATTCAATGCTTTTGCCGGCGTCATCGACACCGACTCGCTCAACGCCACCGCCCGTTACTACCACGGCATCATGGCTCTGTACTCCTCGCGCCTCGACATCGCCGAAGCTGACTTCGCCGTGCTAAAATCCGTAGCACCCGACAGCCGACACACCGCCGTGGCCCTCAGCTCACTTTACGCCATGACGCAGCGCAATCTCGAAGCCATACCTTATTTCAAAAAGCTTGTCAAAGACAGCCCCGACCCGGAGTTTTATGCCGGACTCGCCGGCTGCTATCTCGCCTTGGGACGTCTCTCCGAGGCTTCGGAGACAATAGCCGACGGCCTCAAGCGCTATGCCTATGACCCCGAGCTGTATTACTACCGCGCTTGGCTCAACCGCGACCGTTTCAGGCTCGATGAGGCCCACGATGACGCACGCAAGGCCATAGCATTAGGCGCTAACGCCGCTAAGGTCAACGCTCTCTTTGCTCCGCAAGACAAGAAATAAAAAGGGAGGGGGCCATTATGCGGCCTTTCACCGATGCGCAGCTCTCTATTTGCGGCCGAAGTCGGCCGGTATCTCGCCCCACCGCTCCGTGTCCCACTTTAGGATAGGATTGGCCACCGGCTGATGTGTCGCTATATATGCATCAGCTCGCGCAAGCAGCTCGCGCACCTTGGCATTTTCAGGGGTGGCGGCTATCGTGGTGTTGGAGTGACGGCGGCGCAGCCACGACAGCGCCGTGCGGCTGTCGGTATAGATGGGCGTGGTGGTGTCGCCGCGCTGGCGCAGCAGCGCTATGGCATGTATGAGCGCCAGATACTCGCCTATATTATTGGTGCCGCCGGCCAGTGGCCCCACATGGAATATCTCCTCGCCCGTGGCCACTGACACGCACCGATACTCCATAGGCCCGGGGTTTTTAGCGCACGCGCCATCTACGGCCACAGCATCGAGACGTATCTCCGGAAAGGCCGAATAATTGACAATGTCGCGCTTATGCGATACTATCGCCGAGATTAATCCTAACTGCGACTTATCATCGCCGCGATAGGCCTCAATAGCCTTCAGCTTAGATGTGTATGACTTATATCGCGCTCCGGGATAGCCCGAGACCTGAGCCTCACACTCTTCCCAGCTGTCAAAGACACCGGTGGCTCTGCCCTCCCACACCACATAATATTTTGACTTTCCTTCTGCCATAGCTCTGCGGTCTGTGACTCTCTGTGGATTATGATAGCTGCAACAGCAGATTGATATCTATGCTACGCAGCCCGGCGATGCGCGCCACCTCGCCGTTGACGGGCTTGCCAAGGAAGGTATATGCCGCCTTGGCGATGCCGGCATTGAACTTGACGGCTCCGGCCACCCCATCACAGGCGGCGATGTCGGCGAGCATTGCAGCTATCGTATTGCTGATGGCCATGGCCGTGGTGCGCGGCACGGCGCTTCCGGCGTTGACATAGCATGTGCGTGTAGGCTCCACCGGGTCATCATCGCCGGGCAGGGCGGCGCCCAAATCCACGCAACGCATGCCGGGGAACGAGTGCCCCGCGCCCGCCGTGAGGTCAAAGACCACCACGCCGCGTTTCATCTCGCTGATGATATCATTGCTCAGAATGTAATCGCGCTCGGTATCGGTGACGATGACGATATCGGCGCTGCGCAGCGCCGCCATCAGCACCTTGGGATACATCGCCGACCCTATCGCCGCCGACCCTATGGTGGTGAGCGTCTCGCGCAGGCGATATATGTCATTATCAAATATCCTCACCATGGCGCCCATGCCTATCGCCGAGGCCGCCGCAGCGCGCGCCGCAATGCTGCTGCCTATGATAGTCACCTCGCAGGGCACGATGCCCGCGATGCCGCCCAGCAATATGCCCTTGCCGTGGGTAGCATCGGCCAGCAGCGACGATGCCACGGCGATGGCGGCGCGCCCGTCGATTTCGGCAAGGATATCGGCAAAGGGGTGATGGCCCGAGACGTCAGTCACCAGGTCGAGTGCTATGGCTATGATATGTTTGTTGAGGAGTACCTCCACAGACTGCGCCGTGCGGCCTTTGATGTCGAGCAGCGACAGCAGCATGGCGCCGTTCTTGAGCTGCCGCGCATCGTCGGCGCTCATGGCCGGCAGATACACCACGATGTCGCATTTGAGGGCCTCCGCGCGGCTCGTAATCTCTACGCCGGCACGGGCATACGCCACATCGCCATAGTGTATAGGCTCGGCGGCGCCGGCCTCCATTTTTATGTCATAGCCCTGACCTATGATCAGAGCGGCAGCCTCCGGCGTGATAGGGAAGCGGCTGTCGCCCGCCGCCTTGGCCGACGGCAAGCCTATCGTCACACGCCGCTTGGCGGTGAGAGTGGGCTGCAACTGTTCGAGTGGTAAATGCGTCATCATTACCGGATTAGCAATGGTTGTAATATCTGTGTCATAAATAATTCGGCGGTGCGGTCAATCTCCAGGGGGGTGTCAAGCTCTGTGGTGTCAAAGACCACGTCGGCCGCCGCCGCGTAATAACGGCTGCGCTGCGGCTCATGCTCGGCCACATAGCGCTCTATCCACTGCCGGTCATTACCCGCCACCAAGGGGCGGCCGGCGCCATAGAGCATCAGTCGCTCCACGATGCGCTCGCGCGAGGCTTGCAGCCACACCGTCAGCGCTCCTCCGCGCCTGAGTGTCTCCACGTTGGCGGCGCGGCACACCAACCCGCCGCCGCATGATATCACCACCGGCGAGCCGCTGACCGCGCGTTGCAGTGCCCGGCTCTCGCGCTCGCGAAAGGCAGCCTCGCCCTCGCTCGCAAACAGCTCAGTCACCGTCTGCGCCGCCTCGCGTTCCACGGCGCTGTCGATATCTATGTATGCCACGCCGTAGCGCTGCCATAGCGCCTCGGCCAGGGTGGTCTTGCCGCAGCACATATAGCCGATGAGCGCCACCGGGCGCGTGAGATATGCCATAGCCGGCATCGTGGGGGAGGTGGAAGTGGTAGTGGTATATGAAATAAGCCCGGCACGAGGCCGGGGGGGCTTACTAGCTCTGCTTATTGAGGATATCGCGTATCTCGGTGAGCAGCTGCTCGGTAGTCGGAGCGGCGGGAGCCTCGGGAGCCGGAGCCTCTTCCTTCTTGCGCTTCAGGTTATTGAGAGCCTTGATGGCGCAGAAGATGCAGAATGCCACGATGAGGAAATCCACCACCGTCTGGATGGTAGTGCCCCAGTTGACAGACACCTCGGGCGTCAGCACCTCTTGGGTCTGAGCATCTATCACGGCCTCCTGGAGCACCCATTTATAATCAGTAAAGTTAACGCCACCGGTGACAACGCCTACCAAGGGCATTATCACGTCGCCTACCAGCGATGTAATAATCTTGCCGAAAGCGCCGCCGATAACGACACCCACAGCCATATCCATTACATTGCCGCGCATCGCAAATTCCTTAAATTCAGAGATGAATTTCATAACGAGAATGTGTTAGTGGTGAGTATTGTATGTATGTTGATTTCTTTAGAGACTTTTTGGGGGTAAGTAGAGGATAGAGATCGGTGTGGCCGCATCAGCTGAAGAGCGGCGCCATCTTCACGAGGGCACGCGAGGCCGACACTCCGCGGTATAGTATGTCATACACGCCGTTGAGGATAGGCATATTCACGCCGTAGCGCTCGTTGATGTCGTGCATACACTTGGTGCCGTAATAGCCCTCGGCGGTCTGCTCCATCTCCATGCGCGCGGCCTTGACCGAATAACCCTTGCCTATCATGGCACCGAAGTTGTGGTTGCGCGAGAAGCGCGAATAACCCGTGACGAGGAGGTCGCCTAAATACACCGAGTCGCAGATATTGCGCTCGCGCGGGCTCACAGCCCACAAGAAGCGCTCCATCTCGCGTATGGCATTTGACATCAGCATGGCCTTGAAATTGTCGCCCATCTTGATGCCGTGTATGATACCGGCCACGATGGCATACACATTCTTGAGCACTGCGGCATACTCTATGCCATCAACATCGGCTGAGAGTATGGTGTGGGAGTGCTTGCCGTCAATGACGCGTGCGAAGGCCGACGTGTGCTCGGCGCAGCAGCCCGCTATCGTCAGATAGCAGGGGCGGTCGAGAGCCACCTCTTCGGCGTGACACGGGCCGGAGATGACCAGGATATTGTCGCGCGACACTCCGTAATGCTCCACCATATAGTCGGTGACAAGCATATTCTCGTCGGGCACGATGCCTTTGATGGCCGAGACCACCACCTTGGAGCTCAAATCCTCGGTTATCTTGGCGGTGTGGGCCTTGAAATAGGGCGATGGCGTCGCCAGCAAGATGGTGTCGGCATTGCGGCACACCTCGTTGATATCCGATGAGAACTCTATGCGATTGATATCAAAGCATACATCGGTCAGATAGGCCGGATTGTGGCCCAAATGCTTAAACTCGGCGATGCGGTCATCGCGGCGCATATACCATAGTATCGACTCACAATTGTTGAGTAGCAATTTAGCCAGCGCGGTAGCCCATGAGCCGCCGCCGAGCACTGCTATTTTACCCGGGAAGTCCATAGTATCACTGCTGCTCGTTGGTGGTGTCGTCAGCGGCTTTTTCCGCTTTTTTCTCCGGACGCATCTGCGGGAAGAGCAGCACCTCCTGGATAGCCTCCTGGCCCGTCATCAGCATCACTAAGCGGTCCATACCGATGCCCATGCCCGATGTGGGAGGCATGCCGTATTCCAAGGCGCGGATAAAGTCGCCATCGATAATCATGGCCTCATCGTCACCCTTCTCGCTCAGGCGCATCTGCTCCACAAAGCGCTCATATTGATCTATCGGGTCGTTAAGCTCCGAGTAGGCGTTGGCGAGCTCTTTGCCGTTGACCATCAGCTCAAAGCGCTCAGTCAGCTCGGGGTTATTGCGATGGCGCTTGGTCAGCGGCGACATCTCTATGGGGTAGTCGGTGATGAATGTGGGCTGTATGTATTTGCCTTCACACTTCTCGCCGAAGATTTCATCGATGAGCTTGCCTTTGCCCATCGATGCATCTACCTCGATGCCCAGCTGACGGCACACGCCGCGCAGCTGCTCCTCATCCATGCCCGTGATGTCGATGCCGGTGTGGTCGAGTATGGCTTGTGTCATCGTCACGCGAGGGAATGGCGCTTTGAAGGATATCACCTTGTCGCCTACCTTGACCTCCGTGGTGCCGTTGACGTCATAGCATATCTTCTCGAGCATCTGCTCGGTGAAGGTCATCATCCAGTTGTAGTCTTTATAGGAGACATATATCTCCATGCAGGTAAACTCGGGATTGTGGGTGCGGTCCATACCCTCGTTGCGGAAGTTCTTTGAGAACTCATACACGCCCTCAAAACCACCCACTATCAGGCGCTTGAGATACAGCTCATCGGCGATGCGCAGATACAGCGGTATGTCCAGCGCATTGTGGTGAGTGATAAACGGACGCGCCGACGCGCCGCCGGGGATCGACTGCAGGATAGGCGTCTCCACCTCCACATAGCCGGCGGCATTGAAGTACTCGCGCATTGACGAATACACCCTTGTGCGCTTGATGAAGATATCTTTGATGCCGTTGTTAACCACCAAATCTACATAGCGGCGACGATAGCGCAGCTCCGGGTCGTCAAAGGCGTCGTAAGTCACGCCGTCCTTAACCTTGACCACGGGCAGCGGACGCAGCGACTTTGACAGCACCGTCAGCTCTTGGGCGTGCACGGAGATTTCGCCCGTCTGCGTCCTGAACACATAGCCCTTGACGCCGATAAAGTCGCCTATATCAAGCAGTTTCTTGAACACCACATTGTACATATCCTTATCCTCGCCCGGGCATATCTCATCGCGCGAGATGTAGATTTGCACCCTGCCGTTGGCGTCTTGCAGGCTCACAAACGAGGCCTTGCCCATAATGCGGCGCGTCATAATGCGCCCGGCTACCGTGACCTCGCGGCGCGGGGCATCATCGCTGAACGATGCTTTTATCTCATCGCTGTGTCCGGTAACTACATATTCGGCTGCGGGATAGGGGTCTATGCCCAGCTCGCGCATCTTGGCAAGCGAGGCGCGGCGTATTTGCTCTTGTTCGCTTAATTCTTGTGGGTTCATATCTGTGGGATATATTTTCTTTTTTGAAACATTTCTGCAAAATTAGCGATTTTTTGCCTAATTCCCAAACATTTTGCCACATTAGGCCGCACGCCCTCACTTTATTACGCTCGCCTTTGCCATTATTTCAGGGATTTTGAGTAATTTTGCACCTATGCATACCAATGACACACCACAGCACGACAATCGCCGTCACACGGGCGGCGGTGGCGGCGCCACCGCCTTCACCGCCGCGTGCAACGCTCCGCTGATTGAGGTGGTGATGAAATGTCTCGACGGCATCAGCCGCACTAAAGCGAAGACCATCATCGCCAAGGGCGCCGTCACCATCGACGGCACGGTAATGAAGCAACCCACGGCGATAGTGAGCGCCGGGGCGGCCGTGCGCATCGCAAAGAAGCCATCGGTAGCCGCGCAGCAGTTTGACTACTCGCCTTACTTCTCTGTAGTGTATGAAGACGACGATGTCATCGTGGTCAATAAGGCCGCCGACGTGCTATCGGCTGACGTAGGCACCGAAGGCCCAAACCTCAAAGACCTCCTCGACAAATACTTCACCATCGTCAGGGGCGAGCAGTGCCGAGCGCACTTGGTGCATCGCCTTGATGCACGCACCACCGGCCTCATGATGTATGCCAAGAGCGCACGCACTCAGCAGGCCCTCACCGCCAACTGGCGCAAGACCATCATCGACCGCCGATATGTGGCTGTCGTAGAAGGCGAGATGGAGCAAGACGCCGGCTCCGTGAAGAGCTGGCTCAAGGATACCGACACGCGCAAGATGCTAAGCTCTCGCCACGACAACGGCGGCAAATGGGCCCATACTGACTGGCGTGTGCTACGCCGCCACGATGGCCTCACGCTCGTGGAGCTGCACCTCCACACCGGGCGCAAAAACCAAATCCGCGCTCATATGTCTGACCTCCACCACCCCATCGTGGGCGACTACAAGTACGGAGCGCGCATACCCAAAGTCATGCGCCTGTGTCTCCACGCCTACAAGCTCGCCTTCTACCACCCGCGCTCTCACAAGCCGCTGAGCTTTGAGACGCCCGTGCCGCCGCTCTTTGAGGCG
>JAEDNZ010000073.1 GCA_016302215.1 Muribaculaceae bacterium | reverse complement strand
ATTGGTGCGTGGCACAATATCTGCGAGCATGGTATTGACGTCTTCCGCACGCCGGTGTATCCTCTGCTGATAGGTGGCGCCGAGGCTTTGACAGGCGCTTTTTATGGGTCAGCAGTGGCCATTATTGAGTCATTGCAGTGGCTGATATTCATACTCTCGGTGTTCAGTTTTTATGGCATAGCGCGCCGACTCATCTGCGGCTCAGTGGCGAGACTTGCAGCCACGGCTATGTATGCTTTCAGTCCTTTTGCGCTATATTACAACAACTACATCATGACCGAGTCGCTGGCCGCGAGTTGGCTCGTGATGCTAACGCATCTGTTGCTGCTGTATTACGAGCGGCCAAGCCTCAAGTGCATTAGCGGCATCACGTTGCTGACCTTGCTGATGGTATTTTTGAGGCCATCGCTGATATTCCTGTTGCCATTGGTAGCAGTATATGCCATAGTAGTGATGGTAATCAAAAGAGACCGGTGGCGTCGTTACGTAGCACTGTTGCCGGGCATAGCTGCGGTAGGTATAGCAGCGGCAGGATACATCGGCGCTATGGATAGGCAGTTTGGCGTGCCGGCGATGTCGAGCGTGTTGATGCTCAATGACCTTGAGGAGTTTTGCTTACATAACACCGTCAGCGATGCCGACCTGGAGCATTATCCTGTAATAAAGCGCAGCAAGACCTATTGCTCGCCTACAGGCGATAGTTACTATTTCAGCGACTATGAGTTAAATAAGCAGATGCGTGAGGCCTATATCGAGTATAAGCGTCTGATGGCTGTCTATGCCGATGAAATGAGAGCCTACCGTCTGGAGCATGCAGAGCGGTTTATGACTTTTGCCAATGAGGTGTCGATGAATCCCGAGTCAATGCTGAGCCGCACAATGCTTAAGCTGCCGGGCTGCGGGGCTTGGGTGGCGCTGTGGGCTGTGTTCTGTATCGTGGTGTTGCTGCCGTCGCTGATGCGCCGCCGTTTTGATGGCGCGGCATGGCTTGTGGCGAGCATTTTTTGCTCTACCGTGATAGTGGTGATATATGGCGCTTTCGGCGACTATTTCAGGCTGATGTATCCCGTGTCGTGGATAGTGTGGCTAATGTTTGTGGCTGTCGTGGTCAAGGCTGTGGAGTGGCTGAGACCATACTTTCCAGCACAAAGATAGATTCCGGACCCATATTGAAGATAAGGTCGAGTATTGACAGGCCGGGGCGAAAGCCGAGCCGGTCAGCGCGCACCTGCCAGTATGCCACATCGCGACAGCTGAGAGCTATCTCGCTATCGGTTTTTACGGCTGTATAGTCGGCGTCAGCCACATATTGTGGCGGAGCGATGCATAAGATGTCGGCTAAAATCGCGTTAGAGGCCATTATTAGCTCTCCTAACGCGCCGCAGCCGTCGAGCTGAGGATTTCTATATAAAGGGGTAAATCTGTCAATATAGAACTCAAAATATGGCGTGCGGCCATAGGCTGACTCCAGCGCCGTGAGATGTTGCAGCCACCACTCGCCGTGAGCCGAGATTTCAATATCGCTCCAGGGGCGTTTGCCGCCGTGGGGGTGTATGATGGGCACGGTCAGCGACAGGGTGTCGCGCGTATCAACGATGGTGTAGCGGTGAGCAGTCTTTTGTCGTTTGTCAAAAGGCATACCTATCCACACCTTGGCGGCCGCCGACCGGGCGGCCAGCAAGGCGTAATAGTAGATTGAGCCGAAGAGGCGTGGTGGCAGTATCAGGGTGTCAAACGATGCTGTCACTGCTTGTCGGGATTGGCCGAGCGGAAGATGCGGTTCCAGCGAATACCGCCGTCAAAGATGCTGCGCTCGTTGTCAATGGAGATGAGCACAAACATAGGTGTGCCCACGATATGGTCTTCAGGCACAAATCCCCAGAAGCGTGAGTCTTGCGAGCAGTCGCGGTTATCACCCATCATGAAGTAATAGTCCATAGCGAAGGTGTATGTCGCGGCGGGCTTGCCACCGATGTATGCTACGCCATCTTTGAAGTAAGCATCGGTGTGGCCTTCGTAGTTGCGTATGCAGCGGTGATATGTGAGCCATGCCGCTTCATTGAGGCGCACAGTGAGGCCTTTGCGAGGTATGAGGATGCCGTCGCGGCCGCCATAGTTTGCCAGGGTCCAGCCTTTTGACACGGCGCCGTCGGGGAAGAGGTAGCCATCAAGATTGCCGGCCATATCAAATAGCTGATTAAACTTGATATAGGCCTGCATAGAGGCTTCATCGGTGAGGCGCTGTATCATCTCGGCGGTAAGGGGCAAGCCATAGAGGTATGATTGCATAGTAGCGCCGGGCATCCACGACACTATGTTGGCCTTGTCAGCCTCGTTGTAGAGCATTGGTTGCACGTCAGAGGCTGTGATGCCCAATTCGTGAATGAAATCCTCGCTCAGGGGGTGGGGCATGGCTATGACGTAGTTAAACTGCACGTTCTCGGGGAATGGCAGGGCCTTGCCATCGATATAGATGGTGTCGTTGACGATTTTGATGCGCTGGCCGGGCAGGCCGATGGCGCGCTTGACAAAGTTTTGGCGGCGATCTACGGGTCTGTAGATGATGTCGCCGAAGGTTGCCTTGTCAGTGTGGAGGCGTTCGCGCCCATATTCTTTTACGAGCAGGTCATAGTATTTGGGGCTCTCTTCAAAACGAGAGGCCACGGTGTCGCCGGCGGGGAAGTTAAACACCACTATATCGCCGGTCTCTACGCTGCGCAGGCCCTTGAGGCGGCGGTAGCTGTTGGAGGGGCTATCAAGATAGCTCTTGCAGCCGAAGAGGGTGTTGTGAACCAGTGGAAAATGGATTGGTGTCATAGGCACGCGCGGCCCATACACCACCTTGTTGACCCACAGGTAGTCGCCGGTGAGCAAGGTTTTCTCCAGCGATGATGACGGTATCTGGTAGTTCTGACCCACAAAGGCGAAGACGAAGTACACCAGTATCAGGGAATACACGATGGCATCTACCCAGCTCATCACGTTGCGCACGAGCTTGTTCTTGCTGTGTTTCCACCAGGTGAACGGTATGAAGCCGGTGATGTAGATATCGTAGAGGAGCGGCAGGAAGATGAGCAGCCAGGCGCGTTGCATCCAGATGACCCAGCCTAAGTATAGCAAAGCTACGATGGCAAAGCGCACCCACCGCGTGGCTTTAGTTTCGCTGCTGCGACGTTTTAGTTCGTTGATGAAGTCCATTGTCTATGATGTGTAAAAGATTTGTTAGAAGAGAGGTGTCAGAGCTGTTTCTTGAAGGCGCGACGACGGCGATGCTGCCGGCGCTCAAAGTATTCCCATTGTTTCTGTACGTTTTCGTTGCCTTCAAGCTCTACGTTGCTCTCGGCAAATTTGTATCCGTTTTCGATGTATCCGGGCAGAAGGTCGCTGAAGAGCAGAGCGTTGACGCCTTTGTTTTGATATTCGGGCTTGACGGCCACCAAGAGCAAATCTACCACGTCGCTGTGGCCGCGGATAGCGCGCAGCAGGTGATACCAGCCCGTAGGCAGCAGATGGCCGCCACAGCGGCGCAGGGCGCTTGAGAGCGACGGCATGGAGATGCCCACGGCCACCAGCTCGCCATCGCGTTTGGTGATGACGCTGACATCGCGCAAGCGCAGCACGGGGATATATTGGCTGATATAGTACTCTATCTGGCGCGGCGTCAGGGGTGAGAAGCCGTAAAGGTCAGCGTAAGCCTCGTTGATAAGCTCAAAGAGGGCGTGGCCGTATTCGCGTTTGATTTTCTTGCGCGAGGTGTATTTGCGTATCTGCAGGTCGTATTTGCGCTGCACGATGTCGGCGATGCGCATATATTTGTCGGGCACCTTATCGGGCACCGTCATGCGATATTCTATCCAATCTACGTCTTTAGCAAATCCCAGGCGCTGCATCTGGCGCGGATAGTAGTCGTAATTGTAAATCGTGGCCATCGTGCCCATCTCGTCAAAGCCTTCGATGAGCATGCCTTCGTGGTCCATATCCGAAAATCCTATAGGCCCCACGATGGCGGTGCAGGAGCGCTCCCTACCCCAGGCGATGACGGCGTCAAAGAGGGCGTCAACGACCTCGTCATCGTCAATGAAATCCACAAAGCCGAAGCGCAGGGCCTGCTCGCCGTTTTTTTCGTTGACGAGACTGTTGATGATAGCTGTGATGCGCCCCACGGGCTTGCCGTCGCGGTATGCCATAAACGATTGAGCTTGGCAATGGTCAAAGGCCGGATTGGTCTTGGGGTTGAGGGTCTGTATCTCATCGAGTATCAGCGGCGGCACAAAGCAAGGATTGCCCTTGTAGAGGTCGATGCCGAATTTTACATATCTGTAAAGCTCTGAGAATGTCGGTCGTAATGATTTGATGGTAACTGCCATTGGTGTAATGTTATATGGGGTAGAGGGGGGATTATCATTGAGGATTGGTGCCTATGGTCTCGATGGGGGTGGGGTGGTGGTCAGGTTTCTTAGGCGCAAAAGGTGATGACAGCAGCGCCAAGATAGCCACCATGATGGCCAGGAAGGCAATGATGATGATATAGATGCGATTTTGATGCTTATTGGCGAGCGCCATGTGCAGCTGTGTCACATCGCGGTATCTGCGGCGAGGGTCGGGGTCGGTGCAGCGCTCAGCCACGTGGCGCAGCGTGGTGTCCTTGTAGCCGGTGGCGTTGAGCACCTCCAAAATCACGGCGCCGTAGTTGTAGATATCTTGTGATGTGTCAATGGGAGTCAGCGCCGGGCGCTGCTCAAAGCCCACGTCGATGAGCTTGAGGTTGCCGATGTTCTCAGTGAAAATGATATTCTCCGGGCGCAGCGGGTGGTGAGCCAAATGGTTGTTTTGGATATATTCGAGAGCATCAACGAGCTGATTGCGCAGCTTGCTGATATGCGCCTCGGTGACTTTGTTCTCGTTGATAAGCTTTCTGAGCGAGTCGCCATATACGTCATCAGTGATGATGCAACGCCCTATGCCCGGCACCTCCTCATAGTCATTTATCATGATGATGTTGGGGTGGGCGAGATTGTATCTGACCTCAAATTCTTTTTCTATCATGGCTTGATATTTGGGGTCATCGCGCAGCTCCTCCTTCAGGGTCTTGAGCATCACCCATTTGCCGAATTTCTTGGCGGTATATACGTCATAAAATTCCTCGTCCCATTCGGGCAGGTGCTCAATCTCGGTCCATTTAGGTTGCTCGTTGTCAATCATTGGGCATGTCATTTAAAGATGTAAGTAATATGTGCGGTGGCTTCATCGGGAGCGTTGTCGTCAGAGCGTGTAAAGCGTCGTGAGCGCACTTCGCGCTCTACGGCGGCGCGCAGGTCGCGGTTAGTGGCGGCCGGCGGAGTGCCTCCGGTGAATGTCACGGCGGTCACGTGACCTGACTTGTCAATCTTTACCGAGAGCATGATTTTGCCGGTGACGTTGCTGGGCACGGGGGCATACGAAGGCAGATGCCAGCCGCCGCCGGCGCGACCGCTGCCGGTGCCGTTGACGGCGCTGCTTGCGCCTGATGGCTTGCCGGCGTTTCCGTTGGCGTTGGCTGAGGCGTTGTTGGTGTTGTTGTGGGCGTTGGATTTGCTGAATGCTGACTTGGTGTCGGCTTGGGCCTTGCGCCGCGCTTGCTCTTGCTCGCGCGCTCTGGTGTCGATGGCCGGGCCTTCTTTTGCGGGTTTTTCGGTCTTTTCAGCTTTGACGGGCGCCTCGCGGTCAGAGGTCACGGGCCGGGGAGCCTCGCCGGCGGGGCCGTTGTCGGTCAGGTCCATGCCCGGCTGTGGCGCTGCCTGGGCGTTGGCGTCGCTTTCTTGGTCAAGCAGAGCCGGCGCCGGGTCGTCATTGGCGGGCGTGGGTGTTGCCGGATAGTCGAGTAGCTCGGCGTATTCGTCGAGCGTGATGTCGCTGTCGTGTCGCGGCGGCCATTCCTTATGCGAGAGGTCAGCCGTGATGGTGCTCAATATCATCAGCGCCACGATTATCAGGGTGATAACCGCAGTGACGGAGGCTGCTATGATTTGTTCGCGTTTCAATACTTGGTGGTTGGTGAGTATGGTGGGGGTGATTGTAAGAGAGAGCGGGGGTGGGGGAGACTATGCTATTGTAGCGGCGCCGGTGATTTGTCAAGGGGCTTGGTGGCAAGCACCATCTTCAGGTTGTTGGCGGCGCCGATGTTGAGCACCTCCACCACTTTGCCATAAGGCACTGCCACGTCGGCATAGACGGCAATGCCCCCGGCTTCGGGGTCTTGTGAGGTGACGGTGTGCAGATATTCCACCAGGTGGTCGTTGGCTATGGGCTTCAGCTCATCGCCGTCATAGCTCACATAATACTCGCCGGCAGCATCGATAAATACGCGAGTGGCGGGCTTGGCAGGAGTCTGCTCCGAGCTTTGTGGCAGGTTGATATCCAGAGCCGTGGGGAACACAAATGTAGATGTGACCATGAAGAACACCAGCAGCAGGAAGATGATGTCAGTGAGCGATGCCATCGAGAAGGTGGCGAGTATGTTGTGCTGACGTTTGAGTGACATAGTGCTATCGTAGATGTTATTTTGCCGGCTCGTTGAGCAGGTCCATAAACTCCATGGTGCGGGTCTCCATGATGTTCATAACCTTAGAGACGCGCGCCACCAGGATATTATAAGCAAAGAGGGCTATGACACCCACTATGAGGCCGGCGACGGTGGTCACCAGCGCTGTGTATATGCCACCGGCAAAGTCGCCGATAGAGGCGGCATTGCCTGAGTTGGCGATGGCAAAGAATGCCTGCACCATGCCTATCACGGTGCCTAAGAAGCCGAGCATCGGCGCCCCGGCGGCCGTTGTGGCGAGCCATGGCAGGCGCTTGCTTAGGGCGGCCACCTCGATGTTGCCCGTGTTCTCAATGGCCACGAGCACATCGTTCATAGGCCTGCCGATGCGGCTGATACCCTTGGCGATAAGGCGCCCCATGGGCGATTGCTCGCTGCGGCAGAGGTTGAGGGCGCTCTCTATTTCGCCTTCGTGGATATAGTCTTTGATGCGTTTCATAAAGGAGTCATCTACGCGTGATGCCTTAGTGATGATGATGGCGCGCTCCACAAAGATGTATATGCTGACCAGCGCCAGCGCCGCGAGCGGTATCATAATCCAGCCTCCTTCGAGGCATAATTGCCATATTGACAGTTCCATAATCGGTGATGTATGTTAGAGATGTCTTGATTGATGATGAATTTACAGTTTGAGTTGTGCTTTATAGTCTTTGATGGTGCGCTCCAAGCCCAGATACAGGGCATCGCAGATGAGGGCATGGCCTATTGACACCTCGTTGAGGTAAGGCATGCGTTCGGCAAAGAAGCGCAGGTTCTCAAGGCTGAGGTCATGGCCGGCATTGACGCCCAAGCCCAGGCTGTGGGCGTGGCGTGATGCTTCGATGTATGGCTTGATGGCGCTGTCGGGGTCTTTGGGGTAGCCCTCGGCGTAGGGCTTGGTGTAAAGCTCCACGCGGTCAGTGCCGGTGAGGGCGGCGGCGCTGATTTGCTGTAGGTCGGGTGCCACGAATATCGAGGGGCGGATACCGGCCTCCTTGAGGCGCTCTACGATGGACTTGAGGAAGTCAATGTTTGACATCACGTCCCACCCTGACGATGACGTGATGGCATCGGGGCTGTCGGGCACCAAGGTCACCTGATGCGGGCGCACTGACAGCACCAGCTCCATAAATGGCTCGGCGGGATAGCCCTCGATATTGAACTCAGTCTTGACGAGCGGACGCAGACGCAGCACATCGCTGCGGCGTATATGGCGCTCATCAGGCCGTGGATGCACCGTGATGCCGTCAGCGCCAAAGCGCTCGCAGTCTTGCGCCACATCTTCTACCGAGGGCCGGTTTTCGCCGCGTGCGTTGCGCAGCGTGGCTATTTTGTTGATATTTACGCTTAATCGGGTCATGTATTCTTGTCGTGGTCTTGTTGGTTTATACAAAATCGAGATTTGAATTGACGCTTTTTTGCGGTTATTTCAGAAATAAATTCTAAATTTGCATTGTTATTAGCCTACAAAATTAGTCAGAAATAATCAAAAAGAAAAAATTTGACTGTAAAAGATAATAAAATAACTGAAATAGATGCGTTGTTCCCCTCCAACAGTGAGGCCACACGCCTGCTGATAGGGTGCTCAAAGGACCACTACAGCGCCTCGCGCATAGCCCATGCGGTGGAGGATTGCGACGCCCATTTGCTTAACCTTAACGTCACCTGCTATGGCGGCGCGGACCCCGATGAGGCCGATGCTTTCGGCGGCAATGAGCTGGTGATTGACATCAGGGTGGATAGGCGCAATCCGGCAGCCGTCATTCGCTCGCTCGAGCGTTATGGCTATGAGGTGCTCGGATATGATGACAAGCACCTGATGGACGATGACACCATCCGCGACCGCTATCGCGAGTTTATGCACTACCTCTCTATCTGACAGCCTTTAATCATTACCGAAGGCGTCTCCCCCCCAATACCTCACCATGATATATCCCCATTTAATCACTCTGTTATGGTCATCGCAATATACGGCAGCCGGCGTCAAGACCCCTATCTTGACACTCTGACATCTTTTTTCGAGCAACTGAAGTGTCGTCACATCGATGTGGTGATGCACTCCAAGCTCTACAATTACCTGGAGCCGCTGATAGCGCCGGGGGCGCTGGATTGTGTCGCCGCGGTCTCTGATGACGGCGACTCCGCTTTTGAGGCTGACTTGGCGGTGAGCATCGGTGGCGACGGCACTTTTCTGCGCACCGCCATGTGGGTGGCCGGCCGGGATATACCCATCGTGGGCGTCAACACCGGCCACTTGGGCTATCTGT
>JAEDNZ010000072.1 GCA_016302215.1 Muribaculaceae bacterium | reverse complement strand
TTGGAGGTGGAGGAGCGCTTGTCGTATTTGAGGTCGCTGAGCATTGATGATTTCACCGAGATGTGGAAGTTGTAGCTCTTGTAGGGGCCTACGGGCACAAAGGAGGCTCGCATGGTGAAGCAGTGCAGGTCGCGCGCTATGTTGCAGTTCATGTAGGCGAGCTTGTGGTTGGTGAAGTCATACGATGCGGTGAATGAGAAGCTCCAGTTGGGCGTGGGGCGTATGTTGCCTGAGAAGCTGAGGTTTTGAGTGATGCGGCCGTCATACTCCATCTTCTCTTTGTTGAAGTTGCCGTATCCGTAACCGATAGAGTAGTTGACCGATAGGCTCCACGGCACAGACCATTTGGCGTAGCCGTCAGCGCCTAACTCGGGCTCTTTGTCGTTGCCTTGTGAGCCGGGGCGTTTGTTGCGGTCTTGCTGCGCGGAGGCATCGTCGGCGAGGGGGTCATCAAAGTCAGATGCCGATGAGCCGTTGGCGCCGTTGGTCTTTTGGTCGCCGGATTTCTTGCGCTTGAAGGTGTCGTTGTTGAAGGTGTAGCTGAACGAGGTGCCTGCCGACGAGAGCCTTGCCAGGCCTTTGCCGCTGGAGATGCGCAGCTTGTTGACGCGCACGGGGCTTCCGGAGGCGTTGAGCTGGTAGGTATATACGTCCCACACGGCGTTGAGATTTAGGTTGAAGCCTTTGGCGATGCGCAGCAGCATGGAGGTGTTGATATTACTCCAGTTGAGCGAGTCGGCGGCGAAATTGTAGCTTTGCGAGAGGGTGAAGTTCTCGATAAGGGATATTTTTTTCTCGCCTATGGAGTCGTTGTCGCTGCGCACTTTCATCTCGAGGTTGTTGGCGAGGGAGTAGCTGACGGTGCCGCTCTTGCCTTGGCCGGGGACTCCGAAGATGGCGTTGGGGAACATGCTGTACTTTTGCTTTATCATCTCGCCGTTGGCTCCGGGCTTTTCGTATTCGCCGTAGTATCCGAAGAATGAAGAGCTGAAGTCAGGCGAGCCGGAGAATGATATCGAGGGCGTGAGCACGTGGCGTATCATCTTGACTTTCTTGCCCAAGAAGCCCAGGGGCTGGAAGAAGCCGTAGATTTTGGTGTCCATTGATACGGATGCCGAGAAGTCCCACACGTTGTATAGGCTGTAGCTGGTGTCGCACACCTCGGCGGCGGCGTTGGGGTCCCATTGGCGCCGCACCTTGTTGGTGTACATGCGGTCAGTGACAGTCACTGACGGGGTCATATTGAAGTATTTGAAGAGGGTGAAGGTGGCTGAGATGGGTATGGTGTGTTTCATGCCGTTGCGCCAGTCTTTGACGAGGCTTTTTTTGAAGAACTCGTTTTGCTTGGCGGTGAGGGAGTTTTGGAGCAGACCGGTGTATGACATACGTATCTTCTCATACCATCTCTCGGCGCCCACGGCGTGTTTGCGCTTGAAGGGGTTGACCTGGCTCAGCGTCAGCGTGATGTTGGGGAACGAGACGGTCAGCGTGGAGTCCTGCGTGCGCTGCGAAATGTTCATGGTGGTGGATAGCGACCACTTGGATTGTGGGAAGCGGTATGTGAGGTTGACGGTAGAGCTCTTGGTGTTTTCGGTGAATGAGTTGTTGTAGTAGGAGTTGAGGTCGTTGCGCGAGTAGCCCGAGGTGGTGAAGTTGACCGAGGCCGAGAATGTCATGTTGGGGTTGGCCTTGGAGTCTTGCGAGTGGCTCCACAGCACCTGAAAGTTGGTCTGCGAGGAGTAGTCGGGTGTGCCTTTGTCACCATTGATGGTCTTGAGGTAGCTGACGTTGAAGTTGCCGCTGTATTTGTAGCGCTTGACATAGTTGGATTGCGCTGAGAGGCCCCACGAGCCTTTGGTGTAAATCTCGCCGGTGAGCGCCAGGTCAATGTTGTCGCTGATGGCAAAGTAGTAACCGCCGTCGCGCAGGTAGAAGCCGCGGTTGTAGTCGTCGCCAAAGGTGGGCACGATGATGCCCGAGGCGTAGTTGTCAGTGATGGGGAAGTAGGCAAAAGGCACGGCCAGCGGCAGCGGCAGGCCGGAGAGCACCATATACGTGGGCCCGGTGACCACGCTCTTGCCGGGCTTCATCTTGGCTTTGGTGATGTGGAAGTAGAAGTGTGGGTCGTCGTGCTGGTCGCAGGTGGTGTATTTGCCGTCTTTGATGTAGTAGTTGTTTTCGGCGTCCTTCTTCGTGGTGCCGCCGGTGAGGTATCCCTCGCCTTGCTGTGTCACCACGTCGGTGATGTATCCCTTGGCGGTCTTGAAGTTGTAGCGCATGGTCTTGGCCTCGTATTGCTCCGAGCCTTCGCTGAATACGGGCTTGCCCTGAATGTCGCCCACGGTGTCGGTGACGCCCACGGCATACACGGTGTTGTCGTGCATATCCATCTGGATATTTGCGGCTTCGAGGTTGATGTTGCCGTATGTGACTTTGCCGTCGCCGTACATATATGCCGAGTCTTGGCGCACTATCAGCATAGAGTCTTTTGAGGAGAACTCCACGGTGGCGTCAAGATCCACCTTCTTCATCACCAGGCGCGATTTCTTGGGCTGAGCGGGTAGGGCGGCCACCATGGTGTCGGCGCGCAGTGTGTCGGCGATGATGCTGTCGGGCGCGGCGATGCTATCGGCGAGCGCTGCTTCCATCGTGCTGTCGGGGGCGAGGCTGTCAGGCGCCGCCATGCCGGCGAGTATCCGGGCGCGGCGCGCCTCAGCGGCCGTGTCGGCGATGATTTTAGCCGGCAATGACGTCTCGGCGGCGCTGTCTGTAGCAGACTGCCGCAGGCGAGGCCGCTCACTGTCCGGGCCCTGCATACCCACGGCAAGCAGGGGCAGTAATATCGCGGCGATGACGTATATCAGGCTTTTTCTCAAAGCAGGAGGGCTCGTAAAGGTGTATAATTGGTGCAAAGTTAAGCATTTTCGCTGTTACGGCAAAATATAATAAATGCAATACTCCTACGTTATAATATCGTAACATTATAGCCTCTGTGTGTGCGAGGCTTGATAGTCAGAAAAGTCATGAAAAAGATTTTACATATCATAGCGATAGCCGTAGCGGCGGTGGCCGCTCTCACGGGGCTGAACTCGTGTATCGAGGACGGCTTCACCACCTCTGAGGCTGACCAGCCGGTCTTTGCCGTCGATACCCTTGACTTAGGCGAGGTCTTCACTGAGGAGCCCACGATGGTGCACCGCTTTGTGGTCTATAACCGCGCCAAGAAGTCGATATCCATCTCGCGCATCGCCGTCTCGGGCGAGAATGCGGGTCTCTTTCGCCTCAACGTAGATGGCTTTGGCGCCGAGGAGTTTCACGATGTGGAGATACGCGGCGAGGACTCCATCTTTGTCTTTGTAGATGCCAACCTGCCGTCAAACGGCACCATGGAGCCTGTCAAGGTCACCGCAAGCCTTGACTTCACCACCAACGGCGTCACCCGCTCGGTGGTCTTGGCTGCCACGGGCGTCGATGCTCACCGTCTGCAGGCCGAGGTGCTCACCGAGGATACTCACTTTGTGGCTGACCGCCCATACATCGTTTACGACTCGTTGGTGGTGAGCCCCGACTGCCGCCTCACCCTCGATGCCGGCGTGAAACTGTGCTTCCACGACGGCGCATATATGGCGGTGCGAGGCACGCTGGAGGCCGACGGCACCGTGGAGCAGCCTGTGACGCTCTGCGGCGACCGCATGGGCAATGTCGCCGCCGATATCCCTTATGACTTGATGTCAAATCAGTGGCTCGGGCTCTTCTTTACCCACACCTCGCATGACAGCCGCCTTACCAACACCGTGGTCAAGAACACCATACAGGGCGTGACCATCGACGGCGAGGATACTGAGGCCGGCGAGGCGCCTATGGTCACATTGCTCAACTGCCGCTTGCGCAATTCGGGTACCTACGCCCTGCTGTCGTTCCACGGCGGTGTCAAGGCCGTGGGCTGCGAGTTTGCCGAGGCGGGCGCCGGCGTGGTGTATCTGGAGGGCGGCAGCCATACCTTCAACCACTGCACCTTTGCCAACTACTACCTCTTCACCGCCATCGGCGGCCCGATATTGCAGTTTGCGCATCTCTCTGCCACCCTCGATGATGACGGCACGGGCTTGCCTTACACGCGCGCCGACTTCACCAACAGCATCATCTATGGCCTTGGCAGCGACATCTCGCACGGCGACCTCGAGGGCACGGCTGTCACCTTCCGTCGTTGCCTCTTTAAGAGCGAGGGCACCGATGACGCCAACTTTATCAACTGCCTGTGGGGCGCCGACCCGCTGTACTACACGGTGCGTGAGGACTACTACTTTGACTACCGACTGATGCCTGACTCGCCGGCCATCGGCGCGGCCGACCCGGCGCTGACGCTGCCCGAGGCTGCCACCGACGGCTATGGGCTGGCTCGCGGCGCCGCGCCTGACCTGGGTGCCTACGTGTATCAGCCTCAGGCTCAGCAGTAGCCGCCGCGCGGCATAGCATAGCGAGAGCGCCGACCTCCCTGATGGCAGGGCAGTGTCGGCGCTCTCGTTGATTAGAGCTGCGGCGCAGAGCCGTCAGCGTTTCTTGCTGATGAGCGTGGAGGCGGGGTGATAGAGCAGCTGCACCATCTCCACTTGCTCGGCCACGCCGTCGGCGAGGACGGTGGTGTCGTAGTCGCTCTCGCTGTAAATGCCGGCGCGCATCACGTCAGAGCGCGAGTTGGCAAACACCACCTTTGTGCCGCCGGCCTTGGCGATGGCGTTGAGCGCCGCCGTCGTAGGCTCGTTGACGGTGTAGATGGTGGCATTGTCGAGGCTCTTGAGGCGCGACTTGGCGATGGCGGCCTCCTCGGCGGTCTGCGAGGCTGTGGCGCGTCCTGTCGAGCGCCACGCGCCGTTGAGGATTACCACGGCGCCGCATGCCATGCCGCCGTCATCTACTGATGTCTGGGCGGCAGTCACCGCCATGTCAATAAACATCTCGTCGGTAGGGTTGACCTTATCCACGAGGGTGATGTTGACCTGCGCCTTGGTGCCGAGCACGGTCACCAAGAGCAGGCCCACGAGTGTTGCTAATTGTCGTTTCATCAGTTTCAATCTAAGTTGGGTTTTTTGTAAGGGTGGGTAAGTTGCTTGTTCGTATTTGAATTATACAACGTTATCAGTCACAAATTATTGCATCGCGGCTGTGTCAATCGGCCAACAGCTCCAGGTTGAGGCGGTCGATGATAGCATGGTTGGTGTGGAGGTTCATGTTTTCGTTTTCGGGACGATAGTCTATCGTCACGGTGTTGGCGCCGGCGGCGAGGTCCACGATGAGTGTGCTTGAAGCGCCCCAGTCATTCCAGTTGGCCACGCCACGGTGCGGCATCACCACGATGCCGGCGCGGTTGCCGTTGACGCTGATGGTGCGCACACAGCATTTGTTCTCGGTGTTGACGGGACCGTTGCCGTTGGCGTATGTGAGTGTCAGGGCATAGCGGCCGGCAGCGGGAGCGTTGACGCTGACGGTGATGGGAGCGCTGTGGTGGTCAACCTCCACAAATCCGGCGCCGTGATATCCGACGAGGGCCTCCTTGGGCATGTAGCTTACCTCGGGCGAGGCGAGGGTGGTGCCTTCGCCGGGCAACTCATACGAGGCTATGACGTTGGTGCTGAAGGGCTGTGAGGCAAATGACTCGATGCCGTCGGTGCTGACGCCCACCACCTGATATACGCCGGGGGTGCTGATGTCGTAAGTGGTGCAGCGCGTGGTGGCCACGGCCTTGCCGTTGCGCAGCACTTTGTAGTGGCCTATGTATTCGATGGGGTTCCAGTGCAGGGTGTTGCCCTCGGTCCATGTGATGGGTGTGAGCGGCGCCTTTGCGTTGGCCACGCGGTTGACCTTGTTGGTGGTCATCTCGTTGTCAGCGAGGGTGATTACGATGGTGTATTTGCCTTTTTTGAGGTTGCCGGGCAGGGTGGGTGCTTGCTCTCGGCCGTTGATGGTGCACGACTTGATAACGTTGCCATAGCCCTTGACGGTGATGTCGAGCGAGGCGCCGCGATAGTTGAAGTTGCGCAGTGTGCGCTCGGCGGCGAGGGCCTTGGGCACCACGGGGTGCAGGCTCAGGGCGTTGTCCTCAAAGGTGATGCCGAATAGTATGCGGTGAGTGAGCGCCAGGTTGCCGGCGAGACACCACAGCATATTTGATGAGTTGAGCTCGGTGGCGATGTCGCCGTTTTCTATCACAAAGTTCTCCTTGTTGGTGCAGAAGAGGGCGGCCGGGCGATAGATGGCTCCGATAGCCTCGAGGAGGCCGGCTTCGTTGCCCACGTGGGCGTTGGCGAGGGCCCAGTAAGCGCCTACCCATGGCCACAGGGCGTTGTTGTGGTATGGCGGCATGTCGGAAATCTGCGGGTAGAAGATGGCGACGCCGAAGGGTGTGGTGGGGTGGCTCTCGGTGATGAGGCGAGCGCGGTCAGCGTCGGCGATGCCGTAGAGTATGGCGAGCGACTCGCCCAGCGTCTCGGCGCGCGGGTTGAGCACCTGATACTGGCGGCCGTAGGTGTACATGGCGTAGTAGCCCTTGTCAGCCATCCACAGCGTAGTGTTGATGGCGTCGCTGATGCGCTGAGCCAGCGCAGAGTATCGCTCGGCGGCTTTCTTGTCGCCCTTGGCGGCGGCGAGCTTGGCGAGGATGGTGAGTGTCTCATAGTGCACTATCGAGGTGCTCAGCGTCTCGGTCTGATAGATGTCGGCGGTCTGCATCCACCGCGGGTGGCTCTGCTCGCGCCAGTCGATAAATGAAGTCTCGCCCTTGACCAGGCCGGAGGCTGTCTCGTGAGTGATGAGCAGGTCGTCCTCCACTGAGTTGCGTATGATGGGGTAGATATAGTCGAGCCATGCTTGTTCGCCGGTGACCTTATATATCTCGTATGCGGCAACGCTCCAGATGAGGCGGTCAGAGCTTACAGGCCAGGCGCCGCCGCTGCCGGTGTCTTGAATGATGCGGCCGGTGGGAGTCACCTTCTTCATCAGAGATATCTTGGAAGCCTCGGTCTGCAGATACGACATTGACAGCAGTATCGAGTAGCTGACATCGCGGGTCCATACGCCGGCCCACTCCTTGCCGGTGCGCAGCGTGGTGTCAGGCTCTACGGCGTTGACCATTTCGTCGAGACCCATATTATATATGGCTGTGTGGAGCACGTTCGGTGTCTCGAGGGCGGGATAGGCCGAGATGTCGTTTTTGAGGTGCCATTCTTTCTCGATGGGCATGTAATAGCCGGGCTTCGCCGAGTAGGTGGAGAGCAGCGAGGTGGCCGTGGGAGCATAGGCTTTGTATTGGCCTTGGGTGATGGTGTCGCCGTGCCAGCGATAGGCTTGGGTGGCCACGATGTCAGCATCGAGGGCCATTGCCGTCATAGCGCCGCCGGCACACAGGATTGTCAGCAGTAACTTGTTTTTCATTGGTTTTGAATTTGTTTTGCTTGAAGTTTTATGAATAATTGATTGTTTTTGGTCGTCTTGATGTTAAATTCGGCCGAGGTGCGCACACCTATGGCCCAGATTATCACGTCGTTGCGCGTGAGGAGCCACACCGAGGCGCGCTTGTCGGCGGCGATGTGTCGTTTCTTGAATATCTCGCTGAGGAGCCGTTGCTGCCTCATGCCGTAGGGGCGCATCTTGTCGCCGCGGCGCGGGTGGCGCAGCTGCCAGGTGGGGTTGCCGGCGAGGGCGGCGCTGTCGAGCACCAAGGTGTTGTCGTCTAAGCCGTTGGCGTCAAAGGCGGCGATGTGCTCTGTGCTCACGCTGATGGCTATCGGCGTGGTGATGTCGGTGTTGCCATCGAGGCTGATAGTCACGGCCTCGTCGTCGTCGGCAGAGTGGAGCGGCGCGGTTCTGAGCACGCCGTAGCTGAGCATCATCTCCGTGGTGGCGCTGCTGATGCGCATCCCCGAACGCCCGGCGGCGACCGCTCTGACGATGTCGGCTGCATGGGTCATATTGAACAGCGCGGGGCGCAGCAGCTCAAAGAGCAGCAGCGTGGCATCGGCGGTGCCGTGGTCGGCGATGAGGCGCCGCACGTCGATGGCGCCGTCGGCACCGATGGCCGGGGCTGTCAGCGCCGCTATGCCTTTGCGGTAGAGGCGGCGGTTGTCGGCGAGGTGGCTCAGTGAGGCCGATATGGTGTCAGGGGCGCCGGGAAAGAGCTCATAGAGCAGCGGCAATACCTTGTTGCGCAGCCTATTGCGCCGATACTCATCGGAGGCGTTGGTCGAGTCGGTCACATAGGTCAGGCCACGCTCGCTCAGATAGTCGGTGACCATGGCGCGCGACACATCGAGCAGCGGGCGCACCACCTCGCGCTCATTGCGATAGCTCATCGCCGCAAGCCCCGCTAATCCGCTGCCGCGCAGCAGGTTGAGCATAAATGTCTCGATGTTGTCGTCGCGATGGTGGCCCACGGCGATGGCTTGGGCGCCGCGGCGCCGCAACTCTTCATCAAACCACGCATATCGCAGCTCGCGGCAAGCCATCTCCACTGACTCGCCCGTGGCGCTGCAGCGCGCCTTCACGTCAAAGCGCTTCACGCTCAGCGGGCAGTGCAGCGCCTGCGCCACCTGCTCGGCATGGTGCATGTCGCGCTCTGACTCGTCACCGCGCAGCCCGAAGTTGCAGTGCAGAGCCTCGCAGGCGTAGCCCAGCTCCGTGAGCGCGCTCAGCAGCGCCACCGAGTCGGCGCCGCCGCTGACGGCCACGAGCACCGGCTCGCCGTCGTGGCGGAGCAGCCCTTCGCGCTCGATGGTGTCAGATACTATGTCGATGAATGTCGATGCCATGAACTTTTGCAAAGATACTAAATTTTGACTGCCTCTGACACCTTAAAGTTTAAAAATATAGACAAAAAGTAAACTCCCCGATGGTTAAACGCTTGATAATCAAGCGAGCCTTGTCGTCAATTAGTTGATACTATAAAGCCCTCCGGCCCCGCTGTGGTGGCGGCTTTCAGCCTGGAGTTAGCCTCGCCTCGTGGGCGCCGGCCCCGCCGATGCGTAGCGAGCCACGCATCGGCTCCCACCCAAAGCGCCATGTCGTCTTTCAGGCCGCCGTGCATTAGCCGCGATAAGCGCTATCGCGC